>CAITUY010000037.1 GCA_903895695.1 uncultured bacterium | reverse complement strand
GACGGTCCGCCTTTACGGGCGCGAGGCGCTTGGCGGCGCCGAGGTTCTGTGTTTTTCATGTGCCTGTAGGCTACAGGCGAACGGCCTCCCGGTCAGCGCTCTTCCGCATGTCCGTGGCGAAGTCTATGGGATGCCAGTGATAAATTGTCCCAAGATAGCGCTTCGGACGCAAGGGCAAACAGCCATTGTAAGCATGATCACGAGCTTTGGACCCCGGCGACCTTGCGTCGCCGGTGAACCCGACTGGCTGGAAAAGCCGGCTTTTCCAGCCAGTCGGCCGTCCCTGCCGCGCAAGGCGGCAGGTGACGAGAGTCATAATGAGAATTGCTAAACACCAAACGTTGGTTTTGCTCAGTGCATTTCAACGGCGACGGAACCGATCGCCGGACGCAGATAGCTGAACTGAACGTTGGGATGATCGGCCAGCAACGACATGGGGACCACGGCGTCGGCGAGGCGCTTGGAAATCATCAGGGCGGTCAGGCGCATCCCGAACGGGTTGTCGTGGTGACCCGGATGCCAGATCGAGACCTTCCCGGCCTTCCATGTCTCCTGCGGCCCGACCGTCATGGCCTCGGTGGGCACCAACGACACGTTGCCGCCCCCGCTGGTGCGGGCGTTCTGCGTGATCGTCACAGGATGCAGTTTCACCCGCCGCGTCTTCAACTGGCGATACTCGGCCGGAGTCGGCGGTTGGTGTTTGTAGCGCCCTTCGCGCGGGAGCGGGTCGTTGAAAGCCCAATGCTTGATCTCGCCCTGCCCACCCTGCATGAGCACGCAGCGGACGGCATCGTAGCTCCGCGAGTAGTCGGCGCTGCCGGTGGGGAAGTGCAGGTTCTGCGCCGGCATGCGCAAGTCCCGGGCGATGCGGTTGAAACACAAGGCCTTGTCACAGCGGGCGAAGGACAGCGGATGGCTCTCGGGCGCGGCCTTGCCGTTGATGACCCACTCGTCCATGCCCCAGAAATGCGCGTGAGCCAAGTTCAAGCCGATGGCATTCACGATCCGCGCCACCAGCGGCAGTTGCTCGGTGGGACCGATGGGGCCGCAGATACCGGCGGGATTGTCGGGCGTGGCCTGCCGCCACGCCTCGATGTATTCCAGAGCCTCGGCGGTGTAGAACTCCTCCTGCGTATCGTAGATCCGCACGGTAAAACCAGGACGGGACAACTGCAGCAGATCCTTCGGCTTGAGCCGGGCCGCATCCTCCAGGATATCCTTATCCAGCGTCGTGTAGTCCCACCAGGCGGGGGCAAGTTTACTTAGGGGTCGGGGCATAATACCGTCCTTTCAGCAGGTCTTCCAAGGGGTTGTGTTCGTTCGGCGCAAATCCCAGCGTACTGTGGCGACGCCAACCCTCGGCCTGGGCGAACCGGCCGGACATCCGGCCCACGGTCGCGCTCATGCCGAGCATCTCGTTGAGGTAGGCATCCATGCCCTGGCTGACATCCAGCCACTCCTTCTGGCTGCGATGGCAGGCCAGCATGTCGCGTTTCACGGCCAGCACGGGCTCGATATCGATGTACAGGTCGGGACGAATCGGCACGCCCATGCCATCCTTGAGGCCGTGGGGCAGCGCGTGGTAGATCGCCACGGGTTGGTCGCCCGTCCCACGCGGCGGGTCGGTGATGAAATTGCACATCCCCCGGCTGAAGGCCGCCGTCACGATCAGCCGGCAGGTGTTCTGGTGATCTTCCATGTAGTCCTGCGGCGACTGGGTCAGGATGATCGTCGGGCGGATTTCGCGCACCACCGCCGCCACGCGCGCCAGCGACGGCCGGTCGTAGAAGATATCAAGGTCGTCGAAAAGCGGTGGATGCGGCACAGCGCCGGCCAGCCGCGCGGACGCCTCGGCCTCGGCCGCCCGCACACGGACGATCTCCTCGCGGGGCAGCCGCGCCGTGCCGCAATGGCCGTTGGCCAGATTCCACAGGTGGATTTCGGCGCCCGCGTGCTTGAGGAGCAGGAGCGTGCCGGCCATCATGAACTCGATATCGTCGGGGTGCGCGGCCGCCGCCAGCACAACAGGCGCCGCTTCATCCCGCTTGTCCTTGGACATCTGCACGCCGGCAGACTAGCAGACCGCGCCTTGCGGCGCTAGTATTTGACAGGATTTGCCGGTTTCCACTGGCCCTCCGTCCCCTGGCTCAGGTATCGTTCCGGATCTGTGGATATTTGCGGAGGTTGACCATGGCAAGCATGACACGGCGTGAACGGCTCAGTGCGATTTTTGAAGGTCGAACGCCCGACCGCCCGGCGGTCAAGATCTGGGGCGCCGATCCACGGGGCAGCGTCGGCCAACCGGGCTTCGAACGGGTCCGCCAACGGGCCGTCGAGGTAACCGACCTGTTCATCGGCTCGGGTTCACCGTTCGATATTTACGCGGGCCGCCACGCGGAACGCCGGGTCGAGCGCAAAGAAGTCCCGACCGATTCGCCGGACTGGGTGCATGCGATCACCACCTTCCACACGCCGCAGGGCGACTTGCGCGAGATATTCCAACAGAGCACGTGCGGCAAGCCCGGCTACGAAATCGAACACCTGCTGAAGGAGCCCGCGGATATCCGCAAGCTGCTGTCCCTCCCTTACGAGCCATTCCCCTTCGATGCCGGGCCGTACCGTGACGCCGTGGCCTGCGTCGGGGAACGCGGCCTGGCCTTGTTCGGCCTCGACCATGCCATGTATGCCGTGCAGCGGCTGATCGGCTCCGAGAATTTCGCCCTGTGGAGCCTGACGGACGACGACTTGCTGCTGGAGGCGATGCAGATCTTCGCCGGGCGCCTGCACGCCCACGCGCAGGCCGCCGTGGTCGCGGGCCTTGGCAACGCGGTGTTCGGCTGGGTCGGCCCGGAACTCTGCATTCCGCCGCTCATGTCGCCAGCCGCCTTCGACCGCTACGTCACCGCGTTGGACAAGCCGCTGGTCGAGACCATTCGCAACGCGGGCGGCAGGATCTGGGTGCACTGCCACGGCAAGATGCGGCCGGTGCTCGGGCGTTTCGCCGACATGGGCATTGACGTGCTGAACCCGATCGAGCCGCCGCCCATGGGTGACATCGGCATGGCCGAGGCCTTCGCACTCACGGGTGACCGCATGGGGCTCGAGGGCGGCGTGGAGACGCACGACCTGATGACGGCGCCGGAAGCGCGCATTCGCGAGCTGGTGCACGGCGTGCTCGATGCCGGTCGCGGCCGCCGCCTGATCCTCTGCCCGAGTTCCGGCTACACCGAAAGCGTCAACCCGAGCGATGCGGAGATCCAAAACTGGTTCACCTTCATCGACGAAGGCGTGGAGTACGCCGAGAGCCTTGCGGGTGGCTGAGCGTCGTCCCAGGCACGTTCCCGTCGCGGCGGCTCAGGAATCGGGCGTTGGGTCAGCCGGCAGGTGATAGGCAGCCAGGAAGAGCCCGAGGGACACGAGGACCGTCATCGCGGCGACCGTACGGGCGAGTGACCTGCCCTGCCACAGGCCCTCGAACCAGAGCGAGAATTCGTCCGCAAATACGTTCATCTGGCCGCCCACGATCTGCAGCTCGCGTTGGTACTGCGGGGTGTGATGCATCTGGTAAACCAGATCGTTGCCCGCAACGTCCTCGCTCGTCATGTAGATCAGGAGAGCTGTCCCCAGGCCGGCCAGCAGGACAATAGCCCCGATCAGGTAAAGACGTATCTTCCGGTGCGACAACATGGGTGGCCTCATCACAACGGGCCGCCGAAGAAGCCTGTTGAGGAGGTCGGCACGAACCCGTTATTGCCCGAACGCGGGAACTTTGGGGTGGGCGGCGAGATAAGCGGCGGCGGAAAGAAAGACGGAACTGCCAGTGCTGGCGGCATCAATGGCATTCTTCTGGGCGGTCAGGGTGTCGATCTTGGCGGCAACGACGATCTGCGGGGCTTCGATCGATTGCGGGGCTGCAGTTTCATTGAGATTCATTCGGTGTCCTTGTGGTTGATCAAGGAGTATACACCTGTCTACGGTTCCTGCATAGGAACAACCCGGATGCGGCAAGTGGCGCGACTCCGATGGATTAGTTCGGCGGTTGGAGGGCGTATTCGCCCCGGGAGGGACCGCGGCCTCGCGGTCCGTGATCGCGGACGCCGAGGCCGGCGTCCCTCCCAGAGAACTGTCCACACCGCCGGACGCCGAGGCCGGCGTCCCTCCCAAGGCACAACTCGTCGGCACGGGAACCGAGACCGGCCTCCCGCTTGTGCCGCTCGGCGAAGCCGCCGACCCTCCGGTTGATCGGTTTGCCTCGATCATTTCAGCATTCTTTGCACGAGTTACAGGGGCGATGAAGTTACCCGCCAATCCTACTGCGGACCCAATGCTTGCATCTTCCTGCACCAGTGGTGCAAGTAGTTCAAAGTCGAAGTCCTACCCCACTCACCTGGCGATGCGGATCGCGACCACCGTGTCCACGGGGTCCGGCGCGTTCGGCGGCAGGCGGACCGTCAGCGTGTCGCCCTCCTGCGCAAGGCGCAGCTTTTCGCCGGTGGCCAGCAACCGCGCGTCGGCGGCTTGATCGTAGAGACCTTCCAGCGTGAGGATGCTCCCGGGCCAGTCGGTGATGTGCAAGTAGAGCGTGGTGGCGCTGGCCGTGGTCCAGCCGAAGGGACGCCGCCCCAGGTAAGTG
Source organism: uncultured bacterium (assembly GCA_903895695.1). GTDB lineage: Bacteria > Verrucomicrobiota > Kiritimatiellia > CAIKKV01 > CAITUY01 > CAITUY01. The sequence goes on along the minus strand of CAITUY010000037.1, from coordinate 8,174 downwards.
CGGTGGGTGCCGTAGATGCTTTCGCCGTTGACCTTCAACCAGTCGCCGATCTCCTCCAGCCGCCAAATGAGCGGCGCGGGAAATTCGCCGGTGGGGGCGGGGCCGAAATCGCGCAGCAGGTTGCCGCCCTTGGCGGCCACTTCCACCAGTTCGTGAATGAGATCGGCGTAGGAGCGCGATTGCGGATTGACGTGATAGCTCCACCCGCCGCCGCCGGAGGGAATGCACGACTCCCACAGCGCGTCACTGCCGTCCGGGTAGATGAGCGGGCGCAGCGGGACCTGGCCTTCCGGCGTAAGGTAATCGCCCGGACCGTTGCGGTCATTGGTGATGCAGGCGGGCTGCAGGGGTCCGATGATTTTCCGGAACATGTCCGCTTCGCCGCCAATGCCGCCATCAAACCAGAAGAGGTCAATGGGGCCGTAGTTGGAACACAGTTCCTTGAGTTGTGCCGCGATATAGGGCACGAGCGCTTCGCGCTGCTCCGTCGGGCCGGTCAGGCCGGGCCGGTTTGTCTTCCAGTACCAGTCGCGCGGGGAGTAGTACAATCCCACCTTCAGGTCGGCCTTGCGCATGGCCTGGACATATTCGGCGGCGATGTCCTTGCCATACGGCGTATTGGCGATGTTGTAGTCCGTCGTCTTGGTCGGCCACATGCAAAAGCCTTCGTGGTGTTTGACGGTCAGCACTACATAGCGCATGCCGCTGGACTTCGCCTGTTCCGCCCAGTGGTCCGGGTTGAATTTCGTCGGGTTGAACTGCTTGTACAGGTTGTCATATTCGTCGGCCGGGATGTTGCTGCCGCGCCCCCAGGAAATCTCGACGCCCTTGATACTGGATGGACTCCAATGCAGGAACAGACCGTATTTCCCCTGGTGGAACCACTCCATGCGGCGCAGGAAGTCCGGCGTGCTCTCGCCGGCTTTGTCAGGCCGCAACGAATAACCGCCGACCGGATCAATCAGCACCGAACGGTGCGCGGCCAGTTTGTCCGCCTGCGCCCGATGGGCGTGGGCCGCGCCGGCGATCTCCTCGTCGCTCCACACCCGATTCTCCAGGCAGAGGGAGCCGATGGCGCCGACAAACTGGTCCTCCCAACGGGAGCTGTGTTGGTGTCCGACCACCAGAATCGGGCATATCACCTTTGGTGTGTTACTGTCCGAGGGATGGGGTTGCGGCGGAGTGTCGATGGTGAACTCGCGCACATAGTCGGTGGGTGGATACGCGATCTGCCCGGTCTCGGGGTTGACCATGCGCGGTGGCCGCAGAGTCTGGCGGCAGCCGTCAACATACAGGCGCACCTGCTTGTCCTCGCGCACCACGGCCACGTGCGCCCACTGGCCGATCTTGAGTTGCGCGTCGCTCGCCACGGCCTGCTCGCCGACGTGGAATTCCACCCGCCCCTGGCACAGGCGGATCAGCCAGGCATCGGACGAAAAGCCACCGCACTTCACCAGCACCGGCCGCAGGTGATCGTACGTCAGCAGCGGCCAGCCGCGGCGGAAGACGCCCCAGTACGGCTCGTCCGGGCGCACCCAGAATGAGACCGTCCACCGCTCCCCGCTTCCGGCGGGCGCGATGCCATCATAAATGGCGTAACCCGTGGTGAAGCGCAACGCCGGCCCAGCCGGCCCGTCGATGGGCATCACGCCGCGCTGCTCGGGCTTCGGCCAGTTCTTCGTATCCAGCCAGGGATTCCCCGTGGGATCGATGCGGATCTTCACCGTCCTTCCGGTGAGCACCCCTTCCATGCCCGGGGAAGCCGGCGCGGCGAACTTCGCCGCGCCGGACTCGTCGGCCTGCACTTCAGCCTGCATGGCCAGTGCCCCCACAACGCACAGGACTAAAGCGCAGGTCGTTCTTCTCATTCACAGCCTCTTGATCGCCACCGCGACGCCCTTCTTTGCCGACTCCTCCGCCGCGAAAACGGCCATGACCGCGCGGGCGCCGTCGATGATCGACGGGTAAGGTGTGCCGCCGCGCGTAACCGCCGTATAGAAGCTGCGCAGGTTCCCGCACACGTCGCTCTTGCCTTCAATGGCCACCGGTTCCTTGGGTTCTTTCTTCCCATCCAGATGCGTGACCTGCATCCACATCTTCGTGCCCTCGTCAAAGAACAGCTCCTCGCGGTAGAGGTTCGCCTTCGTGCCGAAGAGGTTGAGGCTGTGCCGGTACGGCGTGACGTGGTACGCGTTCAACGTGCCGATCAGCCCGGACTCGAACTCCAGGCTGCAGATCGCCACATCGGCGGTCTTGGTCGTGTGAACGTCGTAGCGCATCATGCTGAAGACCTTCTTGACCGGGCCGAAGTAGAACATCAACTCGTGCAGGGCGTGGCAGCCGCACTGGAAGAGCATGCCGCCGGGGTTCTTCTTCGGGTCGCCGCGCCAATCGCCCGGCTTGATGTGGAAGCCGCCGTTGTGGGCAGTGGTCTTCTCGAACGTGGCGATCTTGCCCAACGCGCCGGTCTTGATCAGCTTCCGGATCGTGAGCGAGACGGCGTCGTGCGCGTGATCGTTGTGCCCCACGCCGATCACGACGCCTTTCTTCTTCTGGGCCTTGAGCATGGCGCGGACCTCCTCCGGCGTCGAGCACAGCGGCTTTTCGACGAACACGTGCAGGCCGCGTTCAGCGGCGCGGATCACCTGCTCGGCGTGAAACTTGCCGCCGGTCGAGACAATCATCGCCTCGAGGCCCGGAACCTTGAGCAGTTCGTCGTAACTGCCGACCGGTTCGGCGCCATCCTGTTCCTGGCAGCCGGCTAGCGCCTCCTGGTTCCAATCGTAAGCCGCCACCAGCTTGAACAGCCCCGACTCGCGCATCAATTGCCGCCGTCTTCCGCCGAAACCGCCCACGCCCACCTGCGCCACCTTCAGTTGTCGTCTCATGCTCTGTATTCCCTCGTTTTGCCTAGGTACCAGACCCCTCCCCGCTCGTCCTACTCGCATAGCGGCTGTTACGGCAGCCAACTGGCGATGCGGTAGAACCGGTTCGTAATTGCCGGTACATTTGTATCCACCAGCGATACGTTTCCGCCTGTTCCGGGCACGCTGGTTTGCCCGGCCACATCCTGCCAGTTGCCGGTAATCAAATTCGTCATATACTGAAGCGAGTAAACCGCGCCCACCGAAGAGGTGGCACTCAGTGTCAGCGAAGGATTGCGTACGACCCCCGAGATCAGCAGGGGATCTATCCTCACGCTGGCTGTCGTGGACGTACCTGCTGTGCCGGCGTTGTCCGTGGCCATCGCTCGCAGCGAATAGTTGCCGGCGGCCGTCTGCTTCCAGGTGCAGGCATACGGCGGATTCGTGACGCTTTGCAGCAGCGTGCCGCCCTGGTAGAACTCAACTGACCCGATCGCGCCCGCATCGGTGCATGCCGTGGCGCCAAGGGCGACGTTCGCAGGCACGACGTAAGTGGCGCCATCGGCGGGATTCGCCAGGCTGACCCGCGGCCGCGTCCTGTCGAAGAAGTAGAGGAAAACGGGCTGCGACTGGGTCACGACGCCGGCACTGTCGACGGCCCGCGCCGTCACCCTGTAGACACCTGCTTGCACGTTGGTCCAGGTCACCGAGCAGGGAGCGGCTGGGGCCGAGACAATCAGCATGCCGTTGGCATAAAAGTCGACCCGGGTAACCGTCGCACTGCCTGCGGGTTGGGCGGTCGCGCCGAGCGCCACGTCGCACGGCGCGGCAAACACCTTACCGTCAATCGGGTTCGTGATCGCTACAGCCGGCTGAAGGCTGCCCGCGGGATTGATCGTCACCATTAGCGAATTCGACCCCACGAGCCCGAAGTGGTCGACGACCAGCGCGGTGACGGTATGAACGCCGGGTGTGGCGGGCGTCCAGGTTACGTTCCTGGCCGTGCTCGTCGCACCGATCTGCGTCGCCCCGTCGAAGAACGCAATGCCCGTGAAGTAACTGTCCGGTTCGTCATTGCTCGGCTTCTCAATCTGAACGTTGATGGCCGCGCCGAGCGTGAAGGCGGCCCCGTCGCAGGGGGTTCTGAACCAGACGATGGGCGGGCGCAGGGGCGACGCAACGCCGACATTCGTAAATGTCGCCGCGCAGGACGTCGCCGGACTGCCGCTGAACACGGCCAGACCGATAGCGGGGGTGCTTCCCATGGGAACGGCGACGCTGGTGCCTACCGTCGTCCAGGCTGAACCATTGCTGGACCCGCAGGCACTGATGGTGTCGCCGTCTCGGGCGAGTTTCAGCCAGTACGGAAACGAGACCCGTGTGGCATCGGTTGTCGTCGCTGTCGTCGCGGCGCCCGTCAGCCGTTGACAGAAGGTCACGGTCCCGGAAGAACTGAGAAGCACAGCGGCGCCCTGGGAATTGGGGAGGAGGTTGTCGCGGATGAAGAGACCGGCACTCGCCGGGCTTTGAACCGCGGTGATCCTTGCCGTTATCACGCCCTCCTCGTTCAGCGGCTGATACACGATGTGCAGCGCGTCCGCCGAACCAGCGAATCCAGTCCCGGAACCGTTGACGATCGTGTAACCGTTGGTGAGCCCTGCGCCATGGTTCGTGGCGCTTCCCGGCAGCCCGGTGGCGCCGATGTCGGCTTGGAGCCAGGGCGCGGGAAGCGCCGCCGGAAGCGGCAGGATCGACACCGTTACCGGTTGCGAGACGGTGGTTCCGTTGGCATTGGTCGCCTGGGCCGTAAGCGTGCAGAGGCCGGTCGCTGCGTTGTTCCACTGATACGCATAGGGAGCTGTGGAGGCGGCACCGAGCGCGACATCCCCACTGTAGAAGACGACACTCCCGGTATAGTCGGTGCTGACATTGGCGCGGAGAGTAATGGTGGCTCCCGGATAGTAGGTAGCCCCGTTCATCGGGCTCACGATCGCTACCGCCGGCGTGCCGGAACCGGCTCTCACCGTCTGGAAGATGCCTTGGCTGGGGTTGTAGTAGGTGCCGCTGCCATTGGTCTCCAGCTTAACCGCGCGAACCATGTACGTGTACGTCCCGGCGGCGACCGCCGAGTCGGTGCAGGTCGTGCCGGTCAGCAGGGCGGATGTCAAATTCGTGAAGGACCCGAATCCGGGGGAGCGGTAAACCCCATATCCCTGAATGCCGGTGTCGGGCGACGCCGACCAGTTCAAGGTAATCGTGGTAGCATCGGTCGCGCAGGCGGCGAGTCCGGATGGGGGCATCACCGGGTTGAGACGCAGGCTCGGGTCGCCCAGCCAGTTGATCCAGACCCCGCGCGAAGCTTTCCCGCGGGCCGGCCCATCGGTCCGGTCGGTATCCGGATAGAGCAGGCCGTCATAGTTCTGCGTCAACCAGGCAGCCGCTCCAACCGTGTCCCCGAGCGCCATCGTATGCAAGTACGCGTGCGGGTCGCCAAACAGGCAGCCGAGTCCGTACGTGGCAGTGCAAAGTACCGCCTTCATCAGGTCGTCGGAATAGTCCCAGTCGCCCATATAACTGCCAAAGCCAAGCGTGAAGACAACGTTGGGTTCATTGGTGGTATAAGCGGGCGTGTTGCCCATGGCGCTATTGCCGTTGTGCGAACCGGAGCCCCAAGCGCCTCCCCACAGGCAGACGGGGCGTTTGCCGTTGAACCAGTAGCCGTCAATGAGGACATTGGTTGCCCCAAAGAAGGCGGTGAAGTTCCGGAACCCCGCAGCGGCCGCAGCCGTTCCGTTCCCATCGCCATCCGCGTCGCTGACGATCCCCTTGCGGGGCGTCTGCAAGACCCCGCAGCGGAAGTCGTGGTCTTTGTTAAGGTAGTTCTGCAAAAGCGCCTGTTCGCCCTGAGGGAAGCTCGGCATGCTGGAAAGGTCCACGCGCCCGATCTGCAGCTCCGTGTCCGATGGCAGTTCGGATTGATCGTATCGTCCATCGCCCGGAACGTTGTTCAGGCGGGGATTGTCGAACGACGTGCCGGTGTGGTTGACCAGGGTGTCCGTCCAGACGCCATCCATGTCGGCGTAGAAGACATCGGCTTCGGCGGCGCCGATGTTGTCCTCGTGCGTGACGCTGGCCGTGTTTCCCGAATACGGCACCGGCACGTGACCGAACAGGAGGACGGATTTCACACTGTTCGAATCCGCGCGGTAGTCCGACTGGATCAGCTCCTTGACGCTGACGACGGACTGCGTCCGCGAGACATCGTGCCGGATCACGGCCCACCCATCGCCGACGAGGTCCTGCTGCAGGCGGGACAACCCGGCATCCAGAGCGGCCGCATAGGTGTTGTCCACCACGAGGATCATCTTTCCCCGGCGGTCGATCATGGGTGCATCGAGTCCAGCGTAAATGAACCCGTACGTTGCGTAATTCGTCGTGCCGTTCGCCGAGGATCCGATGATCATGTACTCGTAGGCGTCGCCGCTCGCGACACCGCCATCGGTGCAGTTGGTGGCCGTGGCGGGCAGGGCGAGGATCGGCATGCCCCATGACTTCGCGAACCGCGCCTTGCGATAGACCTGATAGGAGGCCCGCGCCTGGCTCAGGGCCGGCCAACTCAACTGAATGGCGGGCGGCGTTCGCGAGACGGTCGCGCTGACCTGGATGGAACGGGTCTGTGGCGTTTGGGCGAGGGCCGGAATCTGACCAAGGGCAAATACCATCAGGACGCATGTCCAGCAGGGACGGCTCACGCTCGGATCATGTATGGGCTTTGAGGGCACGCTCATTGCTTTGTCACCAGCCTACCCCCCCACCCCCGTCGACATCCAGCCCTATTCGACAAGTCCAACGTGGATGGAAGTGCGCCAGCCCGCCAAGCTGAGGGAGTGGCGTGTCCCCGACAAAAGAAGTTAAACCGGTTGCCACGATTACGCCGCAAAGGGTAGAATGCAAAAATATGGTGAATTGCTACCCGCTGGGTGCTGAGTCATGGGGCTCGGCGATGGTGGGCCTGTCAGGATCTCGAAAACGCAGGGAGGGGAGCATGAGCAGTCGTTGCAGAATGCGTTGCGTAGGGGCAGTGAGTCTGATTACCGGATGGCTGCTCTACTCCATCCCTTGCGGGGCCGCCATTTGGACGGCTGGCACGAGCGGGCTCTGGACCAACCCGGCCACGTGGGGCGGCGCGGGTTTCCCGAGCGACACCGACGACGCGATCATCAACAACGCCATTACCGTCACGCTCGACAACGCCACGGCCAACCTGAACAGCCTGACCAACAACGGCGTGCTGCTCTTCTACTACGGCTGGTCGAATACCGTCCTGAACTCCACCTGGGTGCAGATCAACGGCACCGTCACGCATATGACCAACACCGACCAGGTCGGGTCGCCGAGCGTTTACACGGATTGGACGCCGGACAGCCGCGTGTGGATTGTCTGCTCGAATCTTACGGTTGCACCGGCCGGGAAGCTTGATGCGAATGGCAAGGGATACGTCGCGAAGACACCGACCGGAGCCGGCCTTGCAGGTGTGGGACCCGGCGGCGGCGGGGGCACCGGCAGTGACTGGGCGGGCGGCGGTGGGTATGGCGGCATTGGCGGCGCTTCGGGTGTAGGCGGCAAGACGGCCGGCGGCCCGACGTATGGCTCCGCGGCAGAACCCAATGACCCAGGCAGCTCCGGGGGGTCTTGCTACAATTACGACGCCGCGTCCAAAGGCGGCAACGGGGGCGGTGTCGTGCGTGTGGAAGCCACAGGACGCGTCACCGTCAACGGGACCATTACCGTGAACGGCGACAACGGGTTGTCCAACCCCCGCACGGGCGGCTCGGGTTCAGGCGGCAGTATCTACATAAAGTGCAACTCGTTTACGGGAACGGGTGTGGTTCGGGCCTCGGGCGGCACGGGCCAATCGTGGGACGCCAACTCGATGACGGCCGGAGGAGGCGGGGGCCGTGTCGCCATCGTCTATGACCCCACCGCACAGAGCAACGAGGTCATGCCATCTGTCGCCTTCGACGTGAGCGGAGGTGTGGGCGGCGCGATCCCGTTCTCCCGCTCGGATTCAGGCACTCTCTACCTGACCGACACGCGATTCATGTCGTCCCGCGCGGTATTCACCAATGGCCTCGCGCTCTGCTTTCGCGACTCCACCAACTGGATCAGTGGCGGGCTAACAGCAATGCCCTTCGGTAATTCCCATGTGCGGGAGGCTACTCTAGGGCGTCGCTCTTGAGTAGCTCCATATTCAGTGCAGTCATTTCCTCGACCGTAGCGAGTAGCTCCCTGTAATTCTCCGACATGCGG
>CAITUY010000036.1 GCA_903895695.1 uncultured bacterium | reverse complement strand
CTACGCAGACTTGCTCTCAACGCCATCAAGTCAAACAAATCCCAGCCGAAGCTCTCCGTCCGAAGCAGACGACTCATGGCCGCCTGGAACCATGAGTACCTCGCCTCCCTCCTCGGAGGCCTTTAAGATGCGTTTGCCCTGAGCGGGCGGAACGGATCGGAACGGATCGCCGCATCGTTCGCGGGCGGGCTCCTGTCTTCGGCAGAGAAGGACGAGTTGCTGAAACGGGGGTTGACGCCTCCCCACGGGTTATAAGGAGCATTTACCGGCCAATCGGGTCATGATTTCCCCCGGTGAGTAATGCGTCGATGAACGTCTGCTTGGCGTTCGACTATTGGAAGACGGCCATGGTGCGCCCGCGTGCGTCACGCTTATGGATGGCCGCCGCCATCGTCCCCACGTTATTCCCTGCCGCAACCTGCCCCTACTCCACGACTGGCAAGTCCTTCACGTCCGCGAGCTTGCCCACGCGCAGGCGCTGCCACGCGGTCTCGACGTCGGCAGGACCGTCTTCGTTTTCAAACATCTGCCGCCACCGTTCCTTGAAAAGCAGGCCGTGCCGGATGATCAAGCCGGTATTGGGCAGCGTCGGCGTCCCGGCCGTCGTGACGCTCTCGAAATGGTACATCTCGACCGCCGGGTTATAGACAACGCGATGGCCCTGACTCCGGACCCGGTAACACAGGTCGAAATCCTCAAACTCCACGGGGTTGAAGGCTTCGTCGAACCCGCCGGCCTGCTCGAACACGTCGCGCCGAACCATGAAGCACGCGCTGATCAGGCTCTGCACGGGCTCCAACCGGCTGAAGCGGGGGTCGTCCCGGCGCTCGCCGCGACCACGAAACAGAACTCGGCCGGTGCGCGAGATGCCGACGCCCGCGCACTGGATCCGGTGCGGCGCGACGGGGTACACGAGTTTCGGACCCACAATCCCAACCTGCGGATCGGCGTCTAGCGTTGCGCCCAGGCGCGCCAACCAACCGCGACTGCGCAAAGCAACGTCGTTATCCATGAACACCAGCCGCGCCCCCGTACTCGCGGCTGCGCCCTGGTTCCGCGCCGTCGAGCAACCGATGTTGCAGGCGTTGCGAATCAGCCTGACGTTGACCCCGATTGCGGCGGCCGTGTCCCGAAACTCCGCCACCCAGGCCGGCGTGCCATCCGACGAACCGTTGTCGACGACCACCAGTTCCCACGGCGCATAGGCCGTGCTCAGCAGCGAGGCCAGGCACCGGCTCGTGTATTCGAGCTTATTGTGCGTCAGGGTGACGACCGAGACAAGCGGCGCGCCTTTCGGGGGACGTGAACAGTGAACAGTCAACGGTGAACAGTGTGCACCGCCGTCGACGTGCGGTTCATGCGATGCCGGCTCACTGTTCACTCTTCACCGTTCACTGTTCACTATTCTCCCCGACCAGTTCCGCCGCCGCCTGCATGATGCGCTGGCGGTCGGGAATGGCGGCCTGCTCCAACAGCGGACTGGCGGAGAGTGGCACATCCGGAACGGCCAACCGACGAAGCGGCGCGTCGAGGTAGTCGTAGGCGTTCTCGAAGATTCTGCAGCCGACCTCGGCGCCGAACCCGCCCGTTTTGCTGGCTTCCTGCACAATCAGGACGCGGTGTGTCTTGCGGACCGAGGCCAGCACCGTTTCGATATCGAGCGGAACCAGCGTGCGTAGGTCCACGACCTCGGCGCTGATGCCCTGCTCGTCCAGAACCACGGCCGCCCGCTCGGCTTCGGCCGCCATCCACGACCAGGCGACGATCGTAATATCGGTGCCGACCCGGGCGAGACGGGCCTTCCCCAGCGGTACGAACGCTTCGTCGCCCTCGGGCACGTCGCCCCGGCTGCCATACAGCAATTTGTGCTCCATGAACACCACGGGGTTATCGTCGCGGATGGCCGCCTTCAGCAAACCCTTGGCATCGGCCGGGGTTGACGGCGCCACCACCTTGAGACCGGGCACATGCGTGAACCACGCCTCCAGGCTCTGCGAGTGCGTGGGCCCGTAGCACCGGCCGCCGCCGCCCACCGCGCGCAGGACGAGCGGACAGCAGGCCTGCGGCCCGAACACATAACGCAGTTTGGCCGCCTGGTTTACCATCTGGTCCACGGCCAGCGTGATGAAATCCATGAACATGATTTCCACGACGGGCCGGGACCCCGCCAGCGCCGCGCCGACGGCCGCCCCGACGAACCCCTGCTCGGAAATCGGCGTGTCGCGGACACGTTCCGCACCAAACTGATGCATCAGGCCGCGCGTCACGCCAAACGCGCCGCCGTAGAGACCGATGTCCTCGCCCATCAGGAAGACGTTCGGGTCGCGGGCCAGTTCCTCGGCCAGCGCCTCGCGCAAGGCCTCGGTATAGGTAAGCGTGGTCACGCGAACACCCCCTCGCCCAGCGTCGCGGGATCGGGCTCCGGGCTCTGCCGCGCGAACCGCACGGCGGCCGCGACGGCCGCCCTCGCCTGTTGCTTCACCTTGCGGTCCTTCGCCGCGTCGAGGTCTCCGCGCTTCATCAGCAACGTTCGAAACCGCTTGATGGCGCAGCCTTTCCGCCAGAACGCCTCTTCCTCGCGCGTCCGGTAGTGCCGGGGGTCGCCCCGGGAATGACCCGATAGCCGGTACGTCTTGCACTCGATCAGCGTCGGTCCCTCCCCGGCCCGCGCCCGGGCACAGGCGGCGCCGACCGCCTCGCGAACCGCGAGCAGGTCGTTGCCGTCGATCACGACTCCGGGAAAGCCGTAGCTTCCCGCGCGGGTCGCGATGTCGGGAATCACGATCGCCTTGGCGACCGGCGTGGACATCGCATAGCAGTTGTTCTCGCAGACGTATACCACGGGTAGTTTCCAGATCGCGGCCAGGTTCAACGATTCGTGAAAGGTGCCCTGATTCGAGGCGCCATCACCGAAGAAGCACGCCGCCACCCGACCGGTGCCGCGGAGCTTGGCCGACAAAGCCGCGCCCGTGGCCACGGGAATGCTCCCGCCGGTGATCCCATTCCCGCCCAGGAAGCCCAGCGCGTAGTCGGCCATGAGCTGACTGCCGCCCCGGCCGCCCGAGTAACCGGTCGCCTTGCCGAACAACTCGGCCATCATGCGATTGGGATCACCGCCCCGGGCAATGAAATGCCCATGACCACGATGCGTACTGGTCACGTAGTCGTTCTTCTCAAGCACGCTGCAAACACCGACGGCGATGGCTTCCTGGCCGATCGCCGGATGCGTGGTGCCGCGAATGACGCCATCGGAGAACAGCTTCTCGACCTTCTCCTCAAAGAGACGGATGACCAGCATCGTGCGATACCAGTCGAGGAACGGGAGGATCGAGGGTGGAGGGTGGAGGGTGGAAGGTGAGGAGACAGCCGTAATGGGTAGGGCGACGGCGTCCCCGCCGCGCCTCTTTCGCTTCCTGCTCTCGGCGGGGCCGTCGGCCCGAGCCCTCCCTGTCGGGTTGCGGTTAGGATCCACTGAATCTCCCTCCTGAAACCTGAACACTGACACCTGAAACCCTCCCCAACGCCAGACAGGCCACGCTGCCGCCCGGGTCGATGGAGTCAACCAGGACGTGACGGATGGGACGCGCGAGTCCGCGATCGCGCAGCAGGTTCAAGCCCCAGCCGGCTTCGGGCTGTTTTAGGTTGAGCGTGGGAGGCAGAAATCCGTTTTGCAGCGCGCCCAGCGCCGCGATGGTCCGCAGCGCGCCATCCGCACCCAGCGTCTCGCCGATCAACGGCTTGATGCTGCTAGCGGGCACGGTTGCGGCGTCCGCGCCCAGGAAATCGCGAAGCGCCAGGGCTTCGACCCGGTCGGTCACGGGTCCCCCATGGGCCGCCGCCGAAACGTAGTCGACGCCCGGCAGGTTGCGGCACGCGCGCCGCATGACGTGCGCCAGGCCGTGTCCCGGCGCCGCACCTTCGCGCCCGCCCAGCGATCCGTCGCTCCCCAGGGCCGCGCCCAGCACCTCGCCGAGCACCGGCGCGCCGCGTTGCGCCGCGTGGGCGGCATCTTCCAACACGAGGATCCCCGCGCCTTCGCCCAGCACAAACCCGTTGCGGGCCGCGTCGAATGGCGCGCAGCTCTCGGGCCCGCCGCCGTCCAACGGCGACACGCGGCCGGTCAGTTCGTACCCACGCCGCAGGAGCGGGCTGAGGGCCTCGAAGCCGCCAGCCAGCACGAGCGGGCAGCGGCCGGTCCGCACCAGGTCGTAGGCCTGTACCAGTGCGACCGCCGACGATGTCACACCGGAGGCCAGACCGAGATGGTAGCCGCTCAGTCCATACTCAATCGCCAACAGACCGAGCGGCATATTCGCATAGGTGTGGGGAAAAACGATCGGCTTGACGAAGCGCGGCCCCTTTTCCAGGAAGTCCGCAAAGAAAAGCTGGGAACTCTCCAGGCAACCCGCGGCCGAACCAAGGATCAGGCCAATGGCCGTGCGGTCCAGGGATTTCAAGTCAAGGTTCGCATCCTCCAGCGCCAGGCCCATGGCCGCGAAAGCTAACTGAGAGGCCCGGTCCAGATACGCCTTCTCGGTCTCCAGGTAGTCGCGCACATCGAAGTCCCGCACCTCCGCGACGAGCCCCGGTGTCCCGCCCGACGCGGGCGCAATGCCGCAGTGGCCTTCCCCAAGCGCCGCGAAAAACGCCTCACGGCCAATGCCGGTCGCACTGACCGGGCCGACGCCGGTGACGACGACACGCCTATTCGACTTATCACTTACGCCGTTCATTGAGTGTCTGCTCACGTAGCTATGGCGACGTCGACCTTCCTGCTCTTCTTCATTCCGTAATTCCGACGTTGCGAAGCAGGTTCGCGAGTTTACGAGCGCAATCTGGCTGCGCTGTTGGCCGGATTCCCTCAGGCGACGGCCAGTTGATGGACTTCCTTGTTGATCCGCGATGCGAGAGCGTCGTCGGCAACATCGAGATCGTAGTCCATCTGGAGACCTAACCAGAAACTGGCGGAGTTGCCAAAGAACCTAGACAACCGCAGGGCGGTGTCGGCCGTGATAGCACGTTTGCCGTGAACGATTTCGTTGATCCTGCGCGGGGACACCCCAAGCTCGGCGCCCAGCCGGTTCTGGCTGATGTCCAGTGGCGCGAGGAACTCTTCCTGCAGAATCTCGCCCGGATGCACGGGAGGAATCTTCTTCATGTTTCACCCCTTGTGATAGTCCACAATCTCAACGTCATGTGCGCCACCATTGCGCCAGACAAAGCAGATCCGCCATTGATCATTGATCCGAATACTGTGCTGCCCCTTTCGGTTTCCGGAAAGTTCTTCCAACCGATTTCCCGGGGGAACGCGGAGGTCTTCGACGGTCGAACTGCGGTTCAGCATCCGCAGCTTCCGGAAGGCCGTCTTCTGAATATCCGTCGGCAGCCTCCGGGAATACTCGCGCCTGTAGATCGCTTCGGTTTCCCGGCACCTGAAACTCTCTATCATTAAACCAGAGTATAACGCATGACGTTATGCGTCAAGTGTGCTTTTCGGGGCCAACGGCGAGGCCAAGGCGCACGTTGCCCCGCGTCCGCACGGGGCAATGGTACGGGCCGCAGGCCCCGAGTAACCTGGAGGCCTCGTTGGGCACAGGGTCGATCCTCACTTGATTGATGGTCGTGTTGGCCAGCTTCTCGGCATCGACCCGTCCAGTGAGCCGAACGAGGTTGCGGGTATATCGCTCCCGCTCTTCGCCCGACAGGGTTGGCGTCCGGTTTCGCGGCGCTCGGTCCCTGTCTTCGCGTTCATCCATGTGTGTCACCGGCCCGCATGTTACTCCAAGCACCAATCCGCTTCCATTATCTTCAAACGAACGTCCTAGCGAACCGGCGGCGCTTTAGCGATGTACGGTTCCGCCGGTTATTGGGCTCATTTGTCGCTGAATGGAATCACCGGGAATTCATGAAACAGTGCGTAGAAATGATTCCGGAGAGACGTCAGACAGGATGACACAAGGAGCTTGATGAATTCGCGTTCCGGATAACGCCTCTTCCGGCAGTGTGCCCGACAACTGATAATCTGATTGTCGTCTTTGCGGATGTCATAACTCAGTTTGTTGGCGTTAACATCGAGATTGTGTGCGTACTGATTGCGAATGCTATTCAATGTCTGGACATTCCTATAGAGACCCTCTGGCATCAACTTCATCGCATACAGGAGTTGCAACTTGACGGCAAAGGTATAAGTCCTGTGATCTTCCAGTATTTTGGACGGTGCCTTGCATTGGTGCTTGATGATCTCGTTGAGCAAATACTCAATGATAAGGTGCCCCTTCACTGTGAGTCCAAGTGCGTCGTCATTGTGGCGCATTCTGACGATGTACTGAAAGGACGGATCATTCCAGTTGGAAATCGGTTGCGCAGTGTCGTTGTGCATATTTCGTCCTTAGCCCTCGTCGCTTGGCCCTCTCCGAAGGAGCGCAACGAAACCGTCCTAGCGAGGCGGTTGTTGGGGCCTTTGCTCTCTTTTCCTCAGTCCCTCAAATCGCATACGGCAGGAACGTGAAAAGACGTGCGTAGTAACCCAACGCGACTCTTGGAGTAACTGCGTACTCCTCGACGTGGGCACAATTGTTCCTTTCGTCACGCATCGCGTCAAGCTGCTTGAATACGTGCGACTTGTAGAACCCCACTTTTCGCGCTGCCTCCAAAAGAAGAGCATCGTCGAAGTGCCTAATCAGATCGTCCCGTGTCTTGAGTTGAGCGCATCGTTTGTGAACACCATGAAAATCCGTCTTCAGGATGCCATTCAGGGCGGTAAAACTATCCTTCTGGAGCTTCAATTGCAGCAGGTCCACGAAGCCAGTCCATCCGAGGACAATGGCTGCTCGCGAAGCTTGGGCGTACTCGATGCAGTCGAGTCCTTCCTCAAAGTAGCGAAACTCCTTCACGCCGAGTTGGCGGAGTTCCTGCCGAAGTTCATTCACTTCGGGAACCCGGCTTGGTCGTCGAGCAACCGCGTAGGCGTCCTTTTGCTGGTACGTCCAGTTGGCCAATCGCAAGGCCAGTGACTTGGTTTGCTCTAGAGTATCCATTTATCCCGCGCTACTGCAGGAGGTTCTCGCGAATGCTCTTGAAGAGCGCGTCGTAGACGGATTGCTCTGAGGAAGCCGGCAGGTGTAGTTCGATATTCACATGGACAGGCAACGTTAGTTTTCCGAGGTTCTGCGGTGTGGCCGTCTGCGGCAGACCGAGAGGAGGGGTGGCTTTCGGGGCACTCGCGGGTTCATCTGGCTTCTTAACTGCCGCGGCCGGTTGCTGTTCATCTCCAGCCTTCGTGGTTGTCGGCGCACTCGCCAGTAAGACATTTCCATCGGCAATCGTGATTACGCCAGCGTTTGTCATAACTTCGATCAGTGTGTTGATCCCGAGAGTGGTCCCTTTGCCGGCCGGCAGCCCGAGCGAAGTCGCGATCTTGCCGCGGACCTGGTTTTCAGGGACCCCCTTCTGCACTTGGAGCATGTGCAGTACTCCGCTTGTGGCGCTGTTCGCTTCGAGCGCCCTCTTCCACGCTTGCGCGATGTCCTCGCGCTGGTCATTGCTCAAGGCAATCGCGAGTCTTTTGCCATCCTCGGTAAGCGTCTTTGCTTTGCCGCCTTGGATGAGTCCGAGGGCCGCAAGAAAGCTGTTGTTTCGAGACACCATCGTGTGATGGAGTCCCGACTTCGATGCAACGTCCGCAAGGTTGACAGGTGTATCACCGCAAAGCACATATGCATGCAGGATCTTGGCTATCACGTCATATCCAGATGCCGGCAGACTGAACTCTTTCACGTCATTCATCGTGCATCTCCTTCAGTTTTACTGTTGCTTTGCAGTTGTCTTGCCCAACGAGTGTATTAGCCATCACGCATAGCGCGACCGGTGTTCATTGGTTTACTTCTTTTCCATCAACTTCGCTGTTGCCAATCAACACGTTACGACCGCACCTTGACGCATAGCAAGTCCGAAGGGAGTTTCAATATGCGTCACTCAACCCCAGAAGGCACGCCGCTAGATCCCAATCCAAATCCGCCGCATACTCACCGTTAAATTCTCCTGAAGATCACCGCGGCATTGCAGCCGCCGATACCCGCCGAGTTGGACAGGACGCACCGCACGGCCACTTCCTTCTTTTCGTTCGCGACCAACGGCAGATCGCACTCCGGATCCGGGTCACGGTAGTTCGTGGTCGGAGGGATCGTGCCGTCCCGAATCGACAGGATCGACGCGATCGCCTCGATGCTGCCGGCCGCCCCCATCAGGTGGCCAGCCGAAGACTTGATCGATGTGATGGGCATCGCATAGGCGTGCGGCCCGAACACCGCCTTGATCGCCTGCGTTTCCGTCACATCGTTAGGCTTGGTCCCGGTGCCGTGCGCGTTGATGTGATCTACTTCCTCCGGCCGCAGCCCCGCATCGGCAAGCGCCGCCCGCATGACGGCGGCCGAACCAGCGCCTTCCTTGGAAGGTGCCGTCATATGAAAGGCATTGTTGTTCACCCCGGCCCCGGCCACTTCGGCGTAGATCCGGGCGCCGCGAGCCCGGGCGCTCTCCTCCGTCTCCAGCAGCAGGGCTCCCGCGCCCTCGCTGAAGAGCGTGCCGGCACGGTTCTTGTCGAACGGCCGCACCACGTCCTTCGTCATCGTGCGCAGCGCGCTGAGACCGCTCCAGGCGAAACGCGAGAGGGAGTCGTAGCCGCCGGCCAGCACAGCCCGGGCGTGTCCGAACCGGATCAGGTCCAGCGCGTAGCCGATCGCCGCCGTGCCCGACGCGCAGGACAGTGAAAGCATGGTGCGGGGCCCGCCGAGCTGCAGGGCCTCGGCCACGCGGTCGGCGCAGGACTGATACAAAAACTCCTTGAAGTCGTCCGAACGGGTCTTGCCTCTTCCGAGCAGGTCGGCCATGACCGCCTCGCCCGAAATGGCACCGCCAAAATTGGTCGAGAGCACGACGCCGGTCCCGGTCGTATCCGCCGCCCGCCCGCTCCACCCGGCGTCACGCATCGCCTCCGCGGCTGCCGTCAGCATGAACTGCGTGGCCAAGTCCACCGCCTCCTCAGGCCCGACCAATCCGTCGGGAAGGTGAAAGCCGGCGATCTCGCCGCCCCGCGAACAGGCGAAATCTTTCACGTCGAAGCGCGTGACGTCGCGGATGCCGCTTTCGCCGCGGCACAGGGCAGCCCAAATGTGCGGCACGCCCACGCCTTGCGACGAGATGGCGCCCAGCCCGGTGACCACGACACGCGTCACGTGTGCAGCCCTCCATCCACGCAGATGGTCTGCCCGGTAATGAGCCCGGATTCGTCCAGGGCGAGGAACAACACGACCTGGGCGACTTCCTCGGGCCGGCCGAACCGGCCCAGCGGAATGCTCGCGAGCTGCTTCGCCCGGCGCGTCTCGGCCATCCCAGCGATCAGGTCCGTCTCGACGATCCCCGGGCACACCGCGTTGACCGTGATGCCCGAAGGGGCGAACTCGCGGGCCACGGTGCGGGTCAAGCCCAGCAGGCCGGCCTTGGCCGAGGCGTAATTCGCCCGCATCAAATCCCCGAGCAGCCCCGCGTCCGAACTGATATTGATTATACGGCCGGACTTCTGGCGGATCATCTCGCGGCCCACCGCCTTGATCCCGTGGTAGGCGCCTTTGAGGTTGATGTCGAGGACCTCGGTCCATTCCTCATCCTTCATGAAGGTGACGTAGTTATCGCGGAGGATGCCCGCGTTATTGACGAGGATATCCACGCGCCCAAAAGCCTCTTTCGTGCGGGCGACCATGGCTTTCACTTCATCGAGGTTGCGCACATCCGCCTTGAACGCCAGCGCTTGCCGGCCGTAGCCGCGGATCGTCTCGGCCACCTGCTCCGCAGCTTCGGCCGAGTGGGCGTAGTTGACTGTCACGTTCGCGCCCTCGGCTCCCAGCGCCAACGCAATGGCCCGGCCAATGCCGCGCGACCCGCCCGTCACGATGGCGGCGCGACCGCTAAGGCGGTGCGAGGTGGAAGGTGGAAGGTTAGTGCTCAGCTCAGCCTTGCTCCAGGTACTTCGCCAAGACGCTCTCGGTGATCACGTCCACGTTGAGCTTCGCCCTCACGGCGGCCAGGTCGATTCCGCGCTCGCGAGCGAGGCGGCGCGCCGCCGGGGTGGCGCGCGGGGCTCCGGCATCGGCACCGGCAGGCTTCGGCGCCGCCGGCGTTTTCGCAACGTGGAGCGCCTGGGCGGCCACCAAGGCGCGGTTGGCGGGGCCGACATCGGGCAGCGCATCGTCGGCGGCGCCGATCAAGGCCACGATGAAGCCGACCGGCACACTGCTCTTCACATCGGCCAGGACCGCCCGCAACAGCCCGGAACGGGGAGCGTCGACCTGAAACGCGGCCTTGCTGGTGGCGACTTCAATCAACGGCTCGCCGCGCTGGACCTGATCACCAACCTGTTTCAGCCAGGCCGTGACGACTTGTTCTTCGTCGTTCTCGATCAGCTTGGGCATCTTGACCTTGGTGATCATCGTCTATCTCCGAGCGGAAGGGTGGCTAGCCGGCACGCCGGGGCTCATGGATCGTCGTCCACCGGTGGCGGCGCATAACGGCCGCCCATCGGCAGGTACAAAGGCGCGGAGAGGTTGCCTGCCTTGTCCCGCATCCGCATGGTCACCCACCCCTGCCCGGCCGCGGACGCCGCCAATGAACCCGGCTCGAGGGCCGGCCCATCCGAATGCTGCGCGGTTTCCCAACTGACGCCGCTGATACCGCTTTCGTCGTAGGCATCCATGACGACCCGATCGCCGGGGCCCCAAGGCGCAAACGCAAACACGCTCTGGATGTTCAGGAGGCCGTTTGTCGGCAGGCCGGTCTCAACGAACGACAGGCTCTTCACCACGGCCTGCTTTCCCGTCACACCTGCGTCCTTGAGCAGCGAGGCGACATCCAGGGTCACGGACGCCCACTCGTTCGACACCCACGTGATGGGCTTAGGCAGACTGAGGCGATTCGAATTCGCCGCGTCCGGCGTCAGGCCGATCCGTATCGGCGCGTTGGTCTCGGTTTCCAGCACCACGTCGATCCGGTTGCTATCGCCGGGCGCCAGCATGGGACGGCGCAGGCGGAATGCCAGGCACGGATACTTCTTGGTGCGCCACTGCGGTGAGAACGCCATGACCGCGCCACCGGTGGCCACGCTCGGCTGCACGGCGAGCCAGGGCGCCTCGCCCGGCGTCCGGACCAACGTTAGGGTGGAATTCCCGATGGCGGTGAAGAACGGGCGGATCTCGGAGTTCACCTCCCACGCCGTCGTCCAAAGGATGTTGCTGGGATAGCTCGTGGGCAGAAGCGTGGGCGGCGTCCGGTCGCGCGAATAGTCGATCCGACGCGTCAGTTTGATGTCGGGCACCGCATTGCTCGCGCCATCGCGGATGTTCGCCGCACTGAGCGTGAACGCTTCGCCGTCATGGGTCTGGTTGAGCTGGTTCCGGAACACGAGCGGCCAGTTCAGTACCACCTTCTGCCGGTCGACTCCCGGAATGAGCCGGGAACACAACGGGTTGGTCACCCGGACGTCCTTCTCGTTCCAGCGAAACGCAAGGGCTTCGGTGTCCAGCGGCGGCCCGCCGGCCGTGATGACGGTCAGGGCGAGGCACGAACCATTCCCCATGGGATCCGTCGTCGCCTCGAAAACCCCGCTCACCTCCGGCCGCTCGCGGTGAAGCAGAAACGGGATGACGGTAACCTGCGAGGCGAGTCCCCTCACTCCCCGCGCCTCGAGCAGGAGTTCGCCCAGGCCGTCGGGCAGCGCGCCGATTTCCGGCACCGTCCGCTGGTTATTGGGAATGTCCCGCCACGCCAACGCCGCGCGCTGGGTGACGTCGAGCGACTGATAGTCCTCGGTCCCGCTCCGCACGGCGAAGCACACCTGCGTGACACCCTCGAAATCGAAGTAGTGCGGCGTGAATGCCAACTGCTCGCCCTTGCTAGCCGCCGGGCCCGCGACGAAGTCATCCAGATCCCACTCGGTACACAGGCCGGTCTGGTCGCTGCCCTCGACGGAGGCCAGGCGGAACCGCGGGATCGTCATGGCACCGGGTTGATAGGGAAGCTCGTTCACGGCGTCGCAAACGAGGCCCTGCCAGGTATGCCACTCACCGTCCAGTTGAAGGTCCCGCCCCCCGCGCACGGTCCGGGCCGTTCCGGACGGCTCGCTCAGGTGCACGGTGCCGGACCCGAGGAAGGATAGCGAAACGCGAGCCATGGCGCTGCCGCGATAGCGGAAACGCAGGATCGGGTAGCGGGCGAGCGACAGCGGTTGGCCGAAGTCATAGGTCAGGCGCTGGCCGTAGGCCGTATTAAAGACGGTCAGGAAACTGCCCTGCGCAGGGTCCGGGCCGTCGAGGCCCCGGGACGAGGCCCCCAGCGCCGATTCGTTGCGCGGCTCGAAGTTTTCGAAGAGCGGCGTCGGCCCCTCTACTTGAACAAGGACGGGGGGCGTACGCAGGGGCGCGTCCCTCCACGCGAGGCGGAAAACATTGGTGATCGCGTCAGAGCCGGTGAGCGAAACCACGAGATCGGTGACGCAGGTGCTAAGGCGCGGCACGCTGACCTCCAGCAGCGCCGGCGGCGTGAAACGAGTCTTCGCGGTCTCGCCGCCAACGGTGACATCCGCGAAGGCCAGCGCCCGCTGCAGGCTGCCGGGTTCGCCCGTAAGGTCAATGGTGTCCGGCTGACGGCGGCTCCAGCCGCAGGAGATGGGGATCCTGGTCGCCGCGACCGCGTTCGTCGGCAACGGCGCAGAGTCGATGGCGGCGAAACCACGGACCGCATAGCCCTCGCCGGGGCCATTGCCGGTCAGCCCCTGGGCCGCGTAACTGGGTTGAAGGTTGCCGAATCCCTCTACCCGGACGAGAAGTCCCGTGTCAGCCGCGGACGAGCGATACCCCACGGTGGGAAGCCAGGCCGCCACGGGCGACCAGGCGCCCGACGCCTGCCAGTCTGTGCCGGCCTCAGTGCCAGCCGGCACGTCAGTGTGCCCCGCCGTCGTATACGCGCTCCTCGCGAAGTCTTCGCCCGAAAGCCGGTGTACATAGGACCGCTCGGCAACATACACGCCGACGCCGTTGCGCCGGCCGATGGAATAGTAGAAGTTGAACAATCCGCGCGCCGAACGTTTGGCCTCGAATCGCCACCCGGCAATCTTCGTATAAGAAATCGGCGGAAGCGAGCATCGGGCGAGAAGCGGCCCGCTGCCCAGCACGCTGGTCACCGCGAAGAATGGGGCGGCGTTCGTGGGGGCATGCCAGGTGAGCCGGGCATGCGAAACCGGATCGGCGGCTTCCCAGTCGCCGGGGTCCGTGTCGACCGGGACATCGTCTGGCCCGGCGGCCGGCGCTGCCGCGACGCCTGGAGCTGCAATCGGCGCCGCGACAAAAGGCAACGGCTTCGGCGCCACCGATTCGGCGGCGATCTTGACCCGGGCCACCATAATGGAGTTGATGTAGGTCCACACGCCAAGCGAACCCATATCTATCGGGTTCGGGTCGTCGCAGGCAAACACGAGCTCGTTGTCGAAGTAGTACTCCAGGCGGTGCCCCGAGCGCCTGAACTTGACGTAGTACCAGGCCCCGTGCACGTCACGGCCGGCTTCCACCAGGACGGAACGCAACTTGCGATGGTTGCCTTCGCGCAAGCGCGGCACACAGTAGTCGTCGGACTGGGTCAGGACTGTTCCGTTGCGATACAGCTTCGTGTAGAGCTGCGAGTGCTCGGGGTCCCAGCCGCCGCACGTAACCGTGTAGCCCTGGCTCGGGGTCGTGTCGCGATTCATGACCGTCAGGTTGTAGTCGCCGCAGCGCTCGTACCAGCCATGCCGGGTGCCGACATACATCTCGACGCAGAAATCGCCCCGGAACACATACTTGCTCCACAGTGCGGCGACTTCGTTACTGGCTTCGCCGTTCATGTGCGACCAGCGCGGATCGCACTGGAATCGGTTGATGATCTCCCAGCGCCCACCGTTGAGCGTCCAGTCGTGGAGCGACTCCTTGAAGAGAAAGTCCTTCACATTGTAGCGCTCGACGCGGCTCGACGCGAGCTCGTCAGTCGTGAATCCCGTGATGCGGATGCGGCGGCCCTGAAGCGGGGTCGGCAGCGACTGCTGAAACGCCAGCGCATCGCCGCTCGTGACCCACAGGCAGTGGCCCTCGGCGTGAATCGTATAGCCGGCCATCCGGTTAGTCGCCGGACCGACGAAACCGACCACGCGGCCAGTCGAAACGGCGAGGACCGGCTCATTTGAGGCAGCATAGGCGGCGCCGGTCCACAACGCGAGACGGCCGGTACTGACGCCCACGACCCAGGCGCCCGTGGTGCAACCCTCACCCACGCCGAGATGCACGGCCGTCCCATCGATCAACGGCAGGTGGACGGCCACGCGGCCGAACACATCGCCCTTGTACCAAGTGGCGTTGTTGGTCGGGTCTTCCCATTGCCCTTCCGGCGAGGACCAATGCCGCATGAAACGATCCGTGACATACGCCGTGTTCTTTTCGAACTGATCCGTATAGAGGTCGGAACGCTCGAATTCGTATTCCGGATCGGCAATACGCACGCGTGTGTCAGGCCCGACGTACAGTCCCGACGCCCCGCCGACGGCATGTTCGCCATGGTACAGGAGGACCAGGTCGCGGCCGCGGTAAAAACGCAATTCGCCATCCGCCGTGGCGTCGCTCATCAGCCGCACGGATTCCGCCGGCCGGTCCGGGACCGGCTTGAACGGCAGGACCAGCGTCTTCAGTACGCTCGCCGCGCCATTGGTGGCGATCGTTTCCAGGCGAAACGTTTCGTTTGTCTCGCTGCGCCGGCAGACCAGCCGGTAGTGCGGCTCACCGGGGCCGGCGTAGCCGGCGAGCAAGCCGAATTCGCCGACGGACTCGACCGGCTGAAACTCCGCCGCAAATACATGCGGTCCGTGGGCCGGCGAACCCACCGCAAGCCACTGGGCGACGGCGGCGGCGGGGGGTTCGAGGTAGGGCCGCTCGTGCGGCGGGAACAGGCTGAAGAACCGACGCCGCGGAAAGAAGCTGCCGTTCTCCACCAATGCGTGGCGGCGGATGTCGTCGATGCCGCGGAAGTCCAGGTCGTGATTGGAGCGCGCCGTCACGTCGTCGAACAGCAGACGGCCGTCGGTATTCGCGAAGACCCCGAAGCGACCGCCGACCGGCAGTTCGGCGGGAACATCGATAACCTTGGTCTTGTCGACAAAACACTGGATCCGGTTTTGGAACGTCCGGACCTCCAGCATGACCCACTGGCCTTCGAGAATCTCGGCGGTCGCGGCCGCCAGTTCGGTCCGGTTGGCGGCATTCGAGGATGTCGTCCGCCAGAGGCTGAGCCTGACGCGGTCGTCGTCGTCGTTGGGCTGAACGGTGAACGCGTGGTAGCCGCCGGTGGCGGTGTAATCGAAGACCAGGCCGCCCTCACCGGCGCCAACCTGGTGGGCGCCCTCGACACTGTAGGCATCATAAAAATCATAGCCGGTCAGCAGCAGGGCATTGGTGCCCGACCCGGTCAGCGAATAGAAATTCGGGCTCATCGAAGCCATGGGCTTGCGCTCCGGCTTGGCCCTGGCCTTGGCATTCGCCGCCCGCGCCGCCCGGGTTTTGGGCGGGGGCTTGGGCTGGTAATCGTCAAGCACCGAGTGGAGGCTCCACATCCCCGACTGATCGTCCCAGGCGGCAAGCTCGTCCTCCTGGCCTTCGGGCACGAGAAAGTCGTCATGGAAGACGAAGTCGTCGGTCTTCTGGAAACGGGTTGCCCGCTTCCCCTCGGGAGGAAGCGCCGCGGGAGGGTGGCTGACGGCAACTGGTGTTGCGAACGGCGCGGAGAGCACGGCCACCGGCCGGTCGGCGACGTAGACGCTCCAGGTTTCCTGGCGGAACTTCACGACCACCTCGACGGCGTCTAGCGTGTTGGTCGGCAGGGCCTCGGGGTTGAACTGCGCGCCGTCGACCGCGAGCCGGCAGGCCGCGTCGTCGGGCGTGACGTGAACCTGCGGCGCCTGGCGGTTCAAGTCGAAGGCAATGGACCGCCCGGACTGGGGCGACGCCACACGCAGGTGAAGGCCGGCGCCGGGGTCCCAGCGAACAGCGAACGCAAGGTTCCCCGCCGGCTGGGTTACCTGGGCGCGCTCCGTCCATTCACCTCCCAGCACGACCCCCGCCAATAGGAAAGCAAACCAACCGATCATGTGGAATCGTTTCATTGATGAAACGCGCCTCCGCTGCGCGCCGCTGCCCTGCTCAAAATGCACGTACTATAGTGCGGCAAAGCGCACACCACGGTCAAGCGCCCGGTTGACTTCCCGGGCCGCGTCCGGCATCATCCAACGCAACCAGTCGGTTAGGGCGTGCCGGGGGATCAACCGGGGTGGAGATGCGGCGCCCGTAACACAGGCGGGAGTGCCTTACGCCATGACGAACAGGAATCTGCTTCGCGACCTGACCCTTCTTCTGCTGTCGGGGACGATTCTCTTGTCCGCCTATGAAGCAGGGAAGAGCTTGCTCCACCCGCATGTGCCTTCCCCCCAGTCGCGGCAGATCGTCATCATTGTCAGCGGGTTGGTCACGCTGGCGACGGCCTTCATCAACCAGCGGCGACAGGACCGCCTGACGGCCGCCTTGTCGGCGGAGGTGGACCGGCATACCCAAGCCGAAAATGCGGCGCGGACCGCCTTGCAGTACGCGCGCAACCTGATCGACAGTTCCCTGGAAATGATCATTGCTGTGGACGGCAACCGGCGAATCGTCGAGTTCAACCGAAAGGCCTGCGAGTTATTCGACTATGAACCTGGGGACATTCTGGGCAAACCCGTCGACATCCTGTACGACCGGCCGGACGACAGCAGCAAGATTGAGGAGGCCATGGCGAGGAATGGTTCCTTCGCCGGCGAGGTCACCACCCGCCACAAGGACGGGACCCGCTTCGGGTGCTTCCTCTCGGCATCCCGGCTCCTCGATTCGAAAGGCCAGCCTTGCGGATACGTGGGCATCTCCCGGGACATTTCGGAGCGAAAAGCCATGGAAGCGCTCCAGCGGGCCGCCACCACGGACCGGCTCACCGGCATCTGCAACCGCTACCAGTTTGAGGAATCGCTCAAGGATGAAATGGAACGGAGCAAACGCTACCAGACGCCACTCTCGCTCCTAATGTTCGATATCGATCATTTCAAAGAGGTCAACGATGCCCATGGCCACCTTGTCGGCGACGAGGTCCTGAAGACGTTGACCCAAATCGTGCAAGACCGCATTCGCAAGTCGGATTGCTTTTGCCGGTGGGGCGGCGAGGAGTTCTGCATCCTCGCCCCGCAGACGACCCGCGAACAGGCGGTCGTGGGCATGGAGAAGATAAGAAACCTGGTCGCTGATCACCATTTTCCCGAAGGCGTACGTCTGACAATCAGCGGCGGCTTGACCATGCTCCGGGCCGACGACACCAATGAGCATTTGATCAAACGGGCCGACGATGCCTTGTACCGCGCGAAGGCCAAAGGCCGGAACCGGATCGAATGCGAATCTGAGGCGTGAGAACGGCGTACCGGCTCTCCCCTGCAACCCATAGAAAGGCCTGCCCCATGGCGATTACACCGTGCCGACCGAAGTGGAAAGGAACGATGACGGACCGCGAGCGGTTCAACAACCAGATGCATTATCGGCCGATCGACCGTTGCTTCAACATGGAGTTCGGCTACTGGGAGGAGAACTTCCACGAGTGGGACCTCTTCGTGAAGAACGGTATTCGCAACAACTGGGAGGCGGACGTGTTCTTCAGTTTCGACCGTCAGGCAGTGACCGGCGGCAACACGTGGATGAACCCATCGTTCCCCTATGCCGTTGTGTCCGAGACCGCCACGACGAAAACCCTGATGAACAGCGATGGGCTGCTGGCCGAAGTGCCCAAAGACGGGCACGACACGATTCCCCACTATATCAAAGCCAGCGTCGTCACGCCGGACGACTGGAAACGCTGCAAGGAGGAACGATTTCGCCTGGACGATCCGGCGCGGCGGATCGATGTTGCCAAGGTCAAGCAGGACCACCCCGAAACGCGCGACTATCCCCTGGGCGTGTGGTGCGGCTCGATGATCGGCAAGATCCGCGACGTGCTGACGTTCGAGGGGCTGGCCTACGCCTGCTACGACTACCCCGACATGGTGGAAGACATGGTCGAGACATCCTGCCAACTGGTGGAACAGGCGCTCGACCAACTGCTGCCGCACATGCACTTCGATTTTGCCGCGGGTTGGGAGGATATCTGCTTCAAGAACGGACCGATCGTTTCCGTCGACTTCTTCCGCGACGTCGTGATGCCGCGTTACAAGCGCATCTCGAGGCGACTCAAGGCCGCCGGCATCAAGCTGTGGTGGATCGATTGCGATGGCGACGTGCGCCCGATTCTGCCCTACATGATGGAAGGCGGCTGCAACTGCCTGTTTCCATTCGAGGTGAACGGATGCGCCCATCCGGCTGAACTGCTGAATGAGTACGGCAAGGATCTGCGAATCATGGGGGGCGTCGACAAGATCGAACTGGGCAAGGGTCCTGCCGCAATCAAGGCTTACCTGAAGACGCTCGTGCCGCTGGTGGAGCGCGGCGGGTTCATCCCGTTCTGCGACCATCGCTGCCCGCCTAACGTCAAGCCGAAGGACTACCTGTACTACCTCGACCTGAAGGAACAGATGTTCGGGATGAAGTGAGGGATTCCGGAAGCGCGGCGGCGTGTCCTGCGCTGACTGGAAACAATAAGGATGCGGAGCACAGTGGAGGGCGCCGCTCCGTCGGCACCGTGACAGTGGCGATCCAGACGCGGGCACGACGGAGCGTGCCCCTCCAAAATTGGCACCCGAAGCCCGCTTACCGCCCCAGCCGCTTGCGAATGGCCGCGGCAAGGCGATGCACTTCTTCGATGCGCAACGCCAGGGCGGCGCCGAGGTAGGCTGTACCGCCGGCACCGATAGCCAGACCTAACGCCGCGGCGCGCCAGATCAAGCCGCGACCGTCCCAGGCAACGTATTGCAGGACGCCCCAAGCCATACCCCCGCAGGCCGCGGCGGCTGCAGTTACGGCCAGCAGGTAGGCGACCCAGCGGCGCCACGTGCCGAACGCCACGTCGCGCCGCAGGTACGCCGCCAGTTGCAGAAAGTTCAGCAGGGCCACGGTGCCGGTCGTCACGGCCAGGCCCACGTGCCCGAGGCAGAAGACCTTGATCAGTGTAAAATTCAACACAAGGTTGATACCGATTCCCAGCAAGCTGACATTGAGCGGCGTGCGAGGTCGGTCCAGCGCGTAGAAGCACGGCGCCAGCACCTTGATGCCCGCATAGCCGGACACCCCGATCGCGTAAGCCCGTAAAGCGGCGGCCGTATTCGCCGTGTCAGAGGCCGTAAATCGGATGTGCTGGTAGATCACCTCAATGATCTGCGGCGCCAGGACGACGAGGCCGACGGTGCAAGGAACAGTCAGGAAGAATGCCAGCCGGAGCGCTTCCTCAATCGTCCGGCCCGCTTCCTTCAGTTCGTCTCGGGCATGGTAACGGGCTACGGCCGGCAGCGTGACCGTGGCGATGGCCACCCCGAACACGCCGATCGGAAATTGCATGAGGCGGAAGGCGCAGTTCAGCCACGACCGCGCCCCGTTGATCTCCGAGGCGAACATGCCGTTCACGAGCACGTTCACCTGCACGGCCGCGCCTGCGATCATGCTCGGCCAAGCCAGGGCCCAGACCTGCCGCAGACGCGGATCGCCGAACGCCAGGTGCCACTCGAACCGGTAGCCCAAACGCCACAGGGATGGCAACTGCATGCCCAACTGGGCGAGGCCGCCGAGCAGGACGCCGAGGGTTACGCCGTAGAGCGCCCGGTCGCCAAAGTGCGGATGGCGCCAGTCGGCCTGGGGGTCGAACGCGTATGCCAACACAACTCCAAGCGCGACTGACACCAGATTGAACACCGTGGAAGCTGAGGCCGGCAGACCGAAGATGAAACGGGCATTCAAGATGCCCATGACCAGGGCGGCCAGCGAGACGAACAGGATGAACGGGAACAGCAATCGCGTCAGTTGCACGGTGAGTTCGAACTTGCCCGGCACTTGATGAAAGCCAAAGTTCGTCACCTGCACGAGCAGTGGACTGGCGACGATGCCCACGAGACACACGGTGCCCATGAACACGAGCATGGCCGTGAACAAGAGGCTCGCGAGCCGCCACGCCGGAGCGGGGCCCTCTTTCTCAAGCGTCTTCGCAAAAGTTGTGGTAAAGGCCGTCGACAGGGCGCCCTCG
This sequence comes from uncultured bacterium, assembly GCA_903895695.1. Classification (GTDB taxonomy): domain Bacteria; phylum Verrucomicrobiota; class Kiritimatiellia; order CAIKKV01; family CAITUY01; genus CAITUY01. The sequence goes on along the minus strand of CAITUY010000036.1, from coordinate 5,634 downwards.
GCAAACAGGTCGCGCAACAGATTGGGAATCTGGAATGCAGCCAGGAAGGCATCCAGGTGTCTACCTGCGCCGAAAATCGAGGCAAACACGGTCTCGCGCACGAGTCCAAGCACGCGCGAGCCCATGACGGCGAGGCTGACGATGCCCGCGGCTCTGTGACGGCTGCTCATGAAGAACAAAAGGCTGTAGGCTGCAGGCTATAGGCTGTAGGGATTCCAGATGTCTTCGGCTCTGAACTCATAAAACGTTCTTACAATCGGTTCAGCATTCCCTACAGCCTACAGGCTAATCCGCTACAGCCTTGGCGCCTCTGGGCGCCGCCAGCACGGCCGCGGCGTGACGGGCAAAATGACCGCGCAAGTCCGACCGATAGGCCTCAAGCGTGCGGGTGGCCAGTCCGTCGCGGTCGCCGCAGCGGAACAGCGCGCGCGCCAGGTACAGCTCCCGCAGCGCCTCGTTGCGAGTGCGCTCGTCGGTGCTGCTGGCCGGGATGTCCGCCAACTCGTCGGCCAGCCTGGTCCAGGCGTGCCCGCCGATGCCTTGCTGCGCGAGCAGGGCCGCCAGCGTTCCGGCGAACAGATCGCCCCCCATACTTTCCGCGTAGAGTGATACGGCCCTGAAATGGGAGAACGCCTGGGTCGGATCGAGTCCGGCGGCCTTGGCTTGCACGGCTTCGGCGGCGGCCGTGCTGTGCAGGAGCGCGAGGCACACGATGCAGTCGTCGAACGGGCTCAGACTGCGGCCGTACTGGCCCATGCCGGTGTAGTTCCACCCTTGATCCCAACCCGTTGAGGCCAGCGACTCCATCAACACCGGTTCACCGGCGGCGTCGCCGAGGACAGCCAGGAGCTTGGCGCACGTCACGCGCCGGGCGGCATCTTGCTCCCCAGAGAGGCGCGCCTTAAGCAGCGGGACGGCAACATCCGGACGGCTCATCGCGGCGGCCAACTCGGAATGGAGGGCCAGTTCCCCCGCCACGGCGGTCGCGGCAACCTCGCCGGGCACGCGATTGCGGTCACGGTGCAGCAGCGCGTCCTGGGGGATGATGCCTTTCTCAACCAGGCGGCGTTGCAGCGTCTTCACGTCGATCGCCCGGAAATCGCCGTCGCCCGCCCGGGCGGCAGCGGCAGCGGCCAGGCCGGCGGCGTAGGCATGATTCTGGATGTCCGGCTGCATGCGCAGCACCGGCATGACGTCGCGCTGGGCACTCAACGCCAGCCCCGTGACCAGCAAGCCGTCGATACCGTGCGGCAGCAAAGCCCGCAGGGGCAGCCAGGCGTCAAGGCTGGTACGGTCCGGGGGCTGCACCAGGAAAATCGGATGCACCGTGAAGCCGTGGCTGTCGAAATTGCTGCGGCTCAGGCAGATGGTGTCGGCCCACGTCCGGCCCGTGAACACGTCGAGCGGAGTGATTGTCACATCGCCCACGATCTGTCGCCGTTCGCGGGAATCGACGATCTGGGCCAGATCGAAGGCGCCCTGAAACTTGCGGCGCGCCACGGTGAAGGCCCGGCTCACATCGACGGGGTCGCCGTCCTCGACGAACGTGTAGTCGGTGTTGTAGTAGACGGGTCGAAAAGGCCGCGACGGCAGACCGGTGCCTTGAACCGCCAGGTCGCTGTCGCTCACGGTGAGGCAGGCGGCCCCGGCCGCCGCCGCGACATCGGAATTGCCGGTGGCATCGATTACCGCTCCGGCGCGGACAATGCCGCGGCCCCATGGCGTTTCGACGACCACGCCGGCTACACGCTTGCCGTTCACGACGGCGCCCGATACGAGACTGCCGAACCACACGGTCCCCCCAGCCCGCCGGATCTCGCGGCGAAACCACTCGGCCTTATGCTCGTTATTCCAGAAGTCGGGCAAGAACTCGGAGTCGCCCGCCATCTGGCGAAGTGCCTGCGTCACCTCCTCGGTGAAGCCGCCGCGAAAGCCGTGGTAGTAGACCGAGATGCAGCCGAGTGTCCCAACCCCGCCCAGGCCGTGCAGCGATTCGAGTACCAGCACTCGCGCCCCCGCCCGGGCCGCGGCGATGGCCGCCGGGGCCCCACCGGTCCCGCCGCCCGCCACGACCACATCAAACTCGCCGAGCACAGGCAGTGCCGCGCCGGCCCGGCCTGTGATCGAACCCTTGCGGTCGCGGAGAAAGCGCGCGCAGGTGCAGGACTCGCAGACGCCGGCTTCCGACGACTTGGCGTGCAGCGCACGGGGCGCACGAACGGACGACAGCGTCCGCGTCGAGGCCGCCGCATGGGCTCCCAGCCGCTCCCCGGCAGCGATCGCGTACGGCGCCAGAAGAAGCTGCTCCGCGGCCTCGCGCGTCATCGCCGCACAAGGGCCCAAAACGAAGAAGCGCGCCTTCGGCGTGGCAAAGGCGTCCAACGAAATCGCGCCATCTGCCGGCCAAGCCGCCGGCGTATCGGCCTTGACGGCCACAGGGGGCACGTACCACAGGCGGTCCGAGGCCCACGTCTGATCCTTGTGCCAGGTACGGTCTCGCACGGTGTGTTCTGCCTCGGCAAAAGCATCGGGCGACCAGGCCCGCACAGACAGAGTTGCCGCGTATTCGAAGGCCTCGAGGTCGAGGGGCTTACCGGCGTGTTCGCCCCGCACCAGCCCGGGCAGGACCGCGCCGCCGGAACCGTCGTCGCCCGCAGCGCGGTGGCCGACAACCACGCGGCGGAACGTCACGTCGCCGCCCTGCCATTCGGTGAAGGGGACATCAGCCACCCGGGCCAAGGCGGCGTTGGGCGTGGCGTCGATTACAGCACGGGCGGTGACGGCGAACAGGCCGGTCTTGGAGGCCAGCACCACCCCGGCGACGCGCCCGATGGCGTCGACCAACAGGTCGGCCGGAGCGCACCCGAGAAGGAAAGGAACACCCGCGTCGATCAACTCGGTGTCCAGGCGACGCTTGACGTCGAGCGGCCGGACCGGGACCACGCGGGTCCCGGTTGCAGTGGCGAACAGATCGCGAGAAAGACCGGTCGATAACGGCACGGTCGCAGGCAGCCAGAGTCGACCCGTGGCGCAGACATCCTCACCCAGGTAGGTTTCGGGTGCGGCGAGAAAGACATGCGCACCGGCGCGCGCTGCAGCCGCAGCAGCCGCCACCCCGCCGGTGGCCCCGCCGACCACAACCACGTCGACCTCTGCCACCACCGGGATCGCATTTTTCGCAGCCATCGCTTGTCTCCTATTCACGGCCAGGCTTTGCCTCCGTGAAGAGCCAATACTAGCGGGGCGCACGGCGATCCGTCCACACTGACTTGTTGCGAGGCCGCAATGAGTCGAGACCTCTGGTCCGGTGGACTAGCGGGGGGGGTGGCAGGAAAGGCCGGGCACGGCCCGTGTCGTCAGACGATGCTGCCGGCGTCTGAGGGCACGTACTCCGGGATTGCGGCCCTTAGCGTAGCCTTGACGCGGGGAGCATCAAACGAAGCGGCTGCCTCAATGAGGCTATCGAAAGTCCGCCGCAGTTCCTGGGAGTGTTCGGGCGAGTTCGCAAGGCGGTCATTCCGCCGGAGCACCATGATCTTCTCGTGGATGGTGGCCGTGATCCCCTCGCCCTGCGTGATCAGCTCTTCGTAGAGCTTCTCGCCGGGCCGCAGCCCCGTATAAACGATCTGGATGTCGCGGTCGGGCTCCTTGCCCGACAGGCGGATCAAATCCCGAGCCATGTCGTCGATCTTGACCGGAGTGCCCATCTCGAGGATGAAGATCTCCCCCCCCTGGCCCATCGAGCCTGCCTGCAGAATCAACTGGCAGGCCTCAGGGATCAACATGAAGTACCGGGTCATCTCGGCGTGCGTCACCGTCACCGGGCCGCCGGCAGCGATCTGGCGTTTGAAAAGCGGGACGACCGATCCTGAGGATCCGAGCACGTTGCCGAACCTGACCGCCATAAACCGTGTCTTTCCCGCCACACGCGACTGGAGAAGGATTTCCGCCATGCGCTTGCTGGCTCCCATCACATTGGTGGGACGAACGGCCTTATCGGTCGATACCAGAACGAAACGCTCGACGCCGTGTTCTTCTGACAGATCCATCATCACGCGGCTGCCCTGGACGTTGTTCAGGATGGCTTCCCATGGATTCAGCTCAATCATGGGGACATGCTTGTAAGCGGCGGCATGGAATACCGCGTCGGGCCGGTGGCTCTGAAACACCCGGTGCATCAGGCGACGGTCCTGCACACGTCCCAGCACAGGGCAAACGGCCACGACCTTGAGCGCGTTGCGGAGTTCGAGTTCGATCCGGTACAGGTTGAACTCATGGGCGTCGACCACCACGATCTGAGCCGGCTTGAAGCGCGCAATCTGCCGGCACAGTTCCGACCCGATGGACCCCCCGCCACCGGTCACCATCACCTTCTTGCCGGTCAGGTAAAGGCCGATGTCGTCCTGGTTCAGCTTGACCGGCGGACGACCCAGCAGATCCTCGAGACTCACTGCGCGCAGATCATTTACCGTAACGCGCCCGTCGATCAGTGAACTGAGCGAAGGCAAGGTCTTGAAGGGAACTCCCGCCTTCTCGCAGATGCTGACGATGCCCCTCAGTCGCTCGGGGTTCACGGACGGCATGGCAATCAACACTTCCGCCGCCTGCATCCGTTCCACGAGGGAAGGCAATCGGTCGATCGGTCCTCGGATAGGCACGCCCAGGAGATCGCGGCCGTGTTTTCCCGGGCTGTCATCCACGCAACAGACGACTTCGTACCGGGAGCGTTCGTTGCCCTGGATCTCCCGGATCATCTTGTCCGCCGCATCGCCGGCGCCGATGATAATGAGCCGCGTCCGGCGTGCAGGGGACTCGCTTCCTGAAGCCCCGCCCGCGAACACCTTCAGTCGGTGGCGGTACGCGTACAGGAGGCGGATCCCCGCGCGACTCGATCCGCAAAGGAATAGCGTGAAGATACTGTCGGCGACAAAAACGGAGCGAGGGTACCCATGGAATCGGTTAAACAGCGTGAGTCCGGCCATGATCACCAAAGTTGAGAGGACCGTCGCTCTGAAAAGCCGCCAGGCGTCAGAAATACTCGTATACCGCCACATCCCCTTGTAGACGCCCATGGAGAAGAACGTCAGACTCTTCACTATAAGGAGCCAAGGAAGAACCCCTTTAATCTCGTTGATCGCCACTTGCGGGATTACAAAACTAAACCTGACGACGTACGCCATTATGAGCGACGCCGCAAAAAGCACGATGTCGGCCGCAAAAACAAGGTAGAAGCTCCGGTTTCGTAGTTGGTGAATCATCAAAGCCCCGTCCATGCACCTACCGTGAGTCAAAACTGCACTATCGCAAATGGCATGCGCCAACTATCCCCAAAAGGCACGCACGTTATACAGCCGCAAGCCATGAGTCCATCCGATTTGCGGAAAGCCACGACGGCCCGTTGCCCAAGTTGTCTCTCACCGCCGAACTTACTGTATCGACAAGGGAATTCAAACTATTCGAAGCTGGCGCATTGTCGTACCGGCCTAGTCGAGGGGTCCCAGAAGATCGTCCATCCGTAGAACCACAATCTTTCCGGCGTTGCGCGCGGCAACAATGGCATCAAGGTGGGCCTCGAACTGGGCCTCAGTCAAGTAGTTGCCGGAATTGAAGCAATGGTACAGTTCGACCGCGCCG
>CAITUY010000035.1 GCA_903895695.1 uncultured bacterium | reverse complement strand
CTCGATGCCTCTTCATCCCGAAGGGATAGAGCGCGGCTGATCCCGTCCTCCGAATCCAACCCCGTCCACCCGCGCGTTGCTCGGCCATCCACCCCCTCTACTCGTCACCCTACTACCCACAGATTCTGTCCAAGAGCCATACATTGTTATTGGACCACCGTATCCGAATCTGTAGCCATCGGCATTATCTGGCTTCCATTTGTTGTTGAGTTCCCATTTCCCAAGGGCAAAATCCTTTGCGTTGTAGTAGTTGCACATTGATCCAACTTTGCTGGCATTGTTCACGAAGTAGGGTTGAGTGCCGTTGTTGGTTCCGCTATACGAGTAGGCCATGATGTTTGGCGTCCGAGGCCCTGATGACCCGAAATCCTCCGCTGGATTGGTTTGACTGCTGTAGAGCGAACCCCCAATCGCCGCTTGACTTGCGACATAGACTTTGAGGGGAGGATACTTGGTCGTATCGTACTTCTTTGTGGTGCATCGAGATTATGAGACGAAAAGTCATGGATAAATGGGTAACACTTTTCGTTCCACGGCGATGGTGATCATGCCATGGGACTGTAACCACGTTTGGACGGCTAGACGCCATGCCGCCGCCGGCGACAGAGGCTTCTGGCTGCCCGGTTCCGTCAAGGCGACTTTGGCCATGACGATCATGTCCTCGAACACCTCCTTCCTATGGCTGGGAGTATACTCCCGCTGTCGTGCTGTACCAGTCTCAAAAGCCCAGTCCGCAGAGTGGCCGTGTAGGCTTCTACGGAACTGCTCATTGAGTTTGCAGATGGCCAGTTGTGAACGGATCAGACGGTCCGGCATCGCCAGGTGATCGGCGTCGCCCATTGCCGCCAGGGCCTCCTTGTAATCCCGCTGAGCCTTTTCGATGCCGCCATTGTAGGGCGGATAGTGGCGCGGCGAGTTGAGCGGCACCACCCGATAGCGGCCCAGCACTTCGTCAACGAACTGGCAGTCCAAGTTGGATCCGTTGTCCCGCTTCAGCACCAGCGGCGGCCCATAGACATCGAACAGGGTGTCCAGTCGCTCGGCCACCTGCTCGCCGGCCATGACATGCCCCTCCGTTAGTGCGGGAGGCATCTTGTAGCGTGAACTGAGATCCTGGATGTGATTGCAGTAGAGCCGACCGTTCGGTGTGTGTCCGATCTGCACGTCATCCACTGCCCAGATCAAGCGCGGCGCATGCCAGTAGACCCGCTGCCGCCCGCATTCCCGCTGCTGCCAGAACGCGTGGCGGGCCTCGTCCACCAGTTCCTGCAGGCGCCGCCTATGTGGGCACGGGGTCGTACCTTATAATAGATATTAGCGCTGTTCATTCTTCAGTTGCCAGGCAAGGCGCTGTTCGAGGCTTTGCACGAGCCGGCCGAACGCCGCATCTGACTTTACGAGACGATCGAGATTCTTGATCTGACAACTGACGGCCACGCCGGTCTCGACGCCAAGCAACGCGGCGGCGGCTCTTTGCGTCAACCCTCCATACCGGCAGAGCATTCGGCTGGCCACCCCACGCCACCGCGAATCGCGACGACGAATCCGCAACTCCTCCGGAGTCACCTTCGCGACCTGCGCGACGGCTTCCAGTATCCGTTCGGCCGATAGCACCTGCCCAAT
>CAITUY010000034.1 GCA_903895695.1 uncultured bacterium | reverse complement strand
GCCCAGCCGCCAGACTGCGAGCGATGTCCAGGTAGTGCTCGGCATCGCTGGCCATGGGTTTGGCGATGCCAAACTTCAACCCGACGCCAAAGTTGACCACCAAGGCCAAGCAGAACACCCGCAGCAAGAATGTCAGGTTCGGTCGCTGTGACGACTGTTCACTGTTCACTGTTCACCTTCCCCCTCCCCCCCATTCCCATCAACTCCAAAATCGTCCCGGCCTGTCGCGCCCACGAAAACCGTTCGGCATGGCGGGCCGCCATGGCGCGCCGGTCGGCCGACGCGAACGCCAGGTCGTGTATCGAGCGGGCCAGGGCCTGGGTGTCGCCACGAAGACAGAGCCGGGCCTCCGGCTCGTTTTCCACCAGTTCGCGACAGGCGCCCACGTCCGTCACCGCCACGGGCACTCCCGAGACCAAACCCTCGATGATTACGTTCGGCATGCCCTCGCTCCGGCTCGTGAGACACAGAACGTCGGCGAGATTCATCCACCGCGCCACTTCTTCATGGGGCCGGCTGCCGAGAAAATGCACCGTCCTGCCAAGGCCCCATCGCCGGGCCGCGCGTTCAAGGTCGCGCCGCATCGGGCCCTCGCCGATGAAGACACAGACTAGTGGCTGCAGGCTGCCGGTTGCAGGTCGCAGGAGCGAAACGCTCTTCAGGAAGACATCCGGTCCTTTTACCGGCACAAGGTTACCCACAAAGAGCACGAGTTTGCGTCGACCGGCGACAATGTCGGCGATAGGGACCGTCGAGAGGAAGTGGTGTTCAGTGTTCAGTGTTCGGGAGGAGGATCCTTCGACGCTATGCGTTGGACGTTGAAGTTTGGACGTGCCCTCTTCTCTTCCAAGCGCATCGTCTTCTGAACACTGAACACCGAACACCGAAACCTCTCTCCGCGCTTCCGCCTTCGTCCGATACCGGAACAGCTCCCGATCCACGCCGTTCGGCACAACATGCACCTTGGAGCGCTCGACGCCGGCCTTGACAAGCGTTTCGGCCAACGGTCGCGATACGCATACGAACCCCTGGATAGCATCAAGCGCGTCCATCAAGGCCTTGAGGCGGCGAGGGTGTTGCAGATGAAACACGTCGCTTCCCTGGACCATGATCCAGCACGGCACCGCCAGATCGCGGGCCAATCGCGCCGCCGCCACGCCATCCGGGAAAAGCCAGGCGGCGAAAACTGCCTGCGTGCCGTGGACGGTCACATGCAGGTTCTGGAGGCCGCGGTAGTAGGTATCCGCCCTCCGGTCGAGTCCGAAACGCGGAACGTAAAAAATGGGGAGGTAGAGCGTAGGTGGCAGCGGCCCTTCAGCTTTCCACCTCCTGATTGCCCGCCACCGCCACACTCGCCACTCCGGCACGAGGCAAAGGTTGAGGACGGACGCAGAGGTGGAGGGTCGGAGGAAGGCGCGAGGAGAGACGCCCGTCCTCTGTTGACTGTTCACTGCTGACTGTTCACCGGCCCCCCCCCCCAACTGCCTGGCAAATTCCCGGAACAGCTGCGCATTGAACAACCCGCGCTGCGGGTGGTCCGGCCGGGGAAACAGGTTGGAGACGGTCAGGAGCATCCTAGTTCAACGCCCAGTTCTCCCACACAAAAGTGTAATCCCACGTACAAGTGTGCGTCTGGCGCAGCCGAGCGCGAAGACGGTCGCGCTTTTGAACGGCATCCGGCACAAAACTATGGAACTGAACCTGGATGTTACCGATGGAACCCACCAGTCCCGTATCGACGAGACGGTCCAGCAGCTCATATTCGCCACCTTCGATGTTGATCTTGAGCAGATCGATGCGGCCGACCTTCTCCTCCCGCGCCCATTCGGCCACATCCCAAATCAGAATATCTTCGTGCTGACCCGCCCCCGTGAAGACCGAGCTGGCATGGGCTTGCACGCTGATGGATTCCTTGCGCGTCCGCCCTCCCAGACCGCGGTCGTGGACGAGAATCTGGGGATTGCGCGCGAAGCGGGCCTTGATGCCAGCCGCCAATGCAGAGACCGGCTCGAACACCACGATCCGGCATACGTAGCGGGAAAAGATATCGCTGGCCCACTGCCCCTCGAAGCCGCCGGCGTCGACGACCAACGACTGCGGCCCAAGACCATACGTAACCCGGAGCGTTTCGTCGCCGTGATCGGCATACCAGCGAACCAAAGCCTTCTCTTCCTCCGTCCGGTGGAACCGGCGGCGCACTTTGTGAAACACCTTCGCGATCACATTCATCCTGTCCCTCCACACCGGCCGCTCTTGTGGCGGCCTGCTCCGGCATACAACGCCTCGTAGGCCCCCAGAGTCGCATCCAACGAATAGTTTTCCGTCACCCGGGCGCGGGCGCGTGCCACGAGCCCCGTAGCCCGCCCGCCTGGCGCCAGGCCGGCGCCAATGACCTCCATCCACCCGCTCTCTTCATCCGGCAGCAGCGTGCCACAGGCGCCATCTTCGACGACTTCACGGCTGGCACCCGCGTCCGTCACGAACACCGGCACACCAGCGGCCATGGCCTCCAGCAGACTGACCGACAGGCCTTCGCTGCGCGACGGTAGCACGAACCCGTCCAGGGCGGCCAGATAAGGCGCCGGGTTCGCCTGGAAACCCGCGAACCTGACGCGATCGCCGATGCCCAGGGACTGCGCTTGTTCTTCCAGGGCGCCGCGTTCCGGCCCGTCACCGACGAGGAGGAGGTAACCAGTGAACAGTGAACGGTGAACAGTAGACAGTGAAGCGGCCTTGATCAAGCGGTCATACCCTTTCACCTGCGCCAATCGCCCCACCGATCCGATGACAATGGCGTCGCGGGGAATACGGAGCAGATCCCGAACACGCAATCGATCTGCGTCCTCCTGAACCCTGCAACCTGAAACCTGGAACCTTTTCGCATCGATCCCGTTCACGATCACGCTCACGCGACTCCGCGGTATCCACAGCCTCCGCGCCATCGACGCCGCCGTCGCGTCGGACACCGCCGCGATCGCATCGGTCAAGAACGCGAGCGCCCGGCTGCGGACCCGATCCCGAAATCGAAAGTTGTGCGTGTTCGCCCCGTGCTGGGTGTAAATCGTCCGCACTCCCGATCCCCGGGCGGCCAGAACCGCATACTGCCATGCCGCCAGATTGTGGGCATGAAGGACAAGAGGCAGGCTGCAGGCTGTAGGCTGTAGGCTGTAGGCTGAAGAACGGAGGCAGGCGTCCGCCATCCACTGTCGCAACTTCGTCACGGCCCCCCGGTCCCAAGGCTGGCGCGACCGATCGGCCTGCAGGCACGCGACACAGTTCCCTTCGACCTGCGATGCCAGATCGCCCGGCGCGTCGAGGCAGACGATCCAGGTCGATCCCGACCAGCGCCGGTTGCGCGCATTGGTCCAGTCGACCACAAGCCGCTCCAGACCCCCATGGGCCAGCGAAACGACAAGATGGGTGACGGCCGGAACGCCCGGCTTCGCATTCATGACCGAAGGAGACACGCCCATGGGACTACCGGTTTGAGGCGGCATTTCGCCAAATCCGAAAGCGTCTGCCTGCCCACCGCTTGGGAGAACAGACGGCGATCCACGCCGCCATGGCCAGGAGCCGAACGCATCCCGCCCGGGGCGTGCCGTATTTCAACCAGTACCAGTACCCGGGCTCATGCCGCGGATAGGTCTTCATCCATGGTTTGGGTGAACTGGTAAAATGGACGGCCCGCACGTCACAGGGTATATGATTGTCAAACAGGCCGTGGGCGTTGAACCCGAAAGGAAGCCAGTTGACGCGGGGTTGAATGATGGCGTTCAGCAGGGGTTGATCAATAATGTAGGAATAGGCGTAGCCCCCTGCCTCCAAGGCATCTTCGAAACGCTCGGCCAAGTCGGGCCACTCCCGCGGCGCCAGGCCGAAGACCCCGGCATTGAAGCCCTTCCGCGTGGCCACTTCGGGGTACTGGCGGGTGAACTTGTCGCGGTCTTTCCCGGCAACGTTGTCGGAGACCTGCCGTGAACTGTCCGGCACGGCATTCACCTTCCCGGGTTGGAGGCGCCACCACTCCGGGGCAGGCCTGCACATCACGACATCCGCATCCATGTAAACCGAAACGTCCTCGGGGGGCGCGACGACAAACAGGCGGCCCACGTTGATCAAGCGGTCGTCCGGGACGCCCTTAATACGACGCGGAAATGCCCGAACCTGGGCCAGGCTGCCGAGTCGTTCGCCGATCGCTGCCACCTGTCCAGGCGGGACAAAACAGTACCGGCGGACCTCCGGATGAAGCCGCCGCACGCTCATCAGTAACGCCGAAGCCCCTTCCACGAATGCAACATCGCATGAGGTCACCAGGGCGCAGGTGGGATTCGCGGCGCCATCCACCCCGCCTCGTTGCCCGGCCCGGGAGCCAGGCGCGGATTCCCCCGCAGGAACACCGGACGCGTCTTCGTTGCTCTTCATGCCGTCGCCACCGTTCGGTAGAGTTCGTGATATCGTCGGGCCGCGTGCTCGACGCGATAGCGAGCCGCCCACCGCTGCCGCGCTTCGTGACCCATGGCCTTTCGCCGGTCCTCATCGCCGATAAGCTCGCCGAGTCGCGCGATGAACCCGTCCAGGTCATCCCGGTCCAGGACATAGCCGGACCGGCCGGTCTCGATCTGTTCCCGCGCGGCGCCGGCTTCGGTGACAACCGCGGGGATACCGGCCGCCATGGACTCCGTGATGGCATAGGTGCAGGTCTCGGCCAGCGATGCATGCACGAGCACATCGGCCTGCGCCAGGATCTCACGGACATCGTTGCGCAGCCCCAGGAAATGCACGCGGGCGTCGATCCCAAGCGCGCGGGCCAGGTCGGCCAGCGGCGGCCTCCCCGGCCCGTCGCCGACGATCAGCAGGTGCCAGTCGCACGTAAGGCGGCCGCCCATCGCGGCGCAGGCCCGCAGGAGAAAGTCCTGTCGTTTCCGCGGGATCAGCGAGCCAGTCGTGACGATCACGACCGTCTCCGCTCGCAGGCCCAACTCGCGGCGCAACCAACCTGCCGGCCGCTGCGGCTCATACGGCGCGATCGAATTGGGGATCTTGGCAATGCACGCTTCGGGAATGCCACGCTTGATCAAGGATTGCCGACCGCCCTCGTACACGGCGACAAACCGATCGACCCCGGCGGCCAGCACCCGGATGCGCGACACATGCCGCCCGAGCCGGCCCGGATCGCGGATCTGCTGATCTTGTTGCCACACCCAGTGGGGCTGCGGACCGCCCCCCAACCGAACGAGCAGGCTGGCGGCCAGCGTCGGGAGTTCGTTCCCGAAATGCACGACCGCGACATCCGGACGTTCACGACGCACGAGAGCCACGGCCGGCAGAACGAACCGCCACGCGTGCTCGCGGCCGGGCCCATCGGCCCACCCCGGGAGCACGAGCCAGCGCACGCCGTTCGCCTTGAGGGCCTCGGCCACCGGCGCGATCGGGGCGCCCCCGAAGACCACGACGAATTCGTCACCCGCCTTCGCAAACTCGGCGCCGATCGTCGCCAGCAAGGTCTCGAAGGCACCCGTTTTCAGCGGGATCAGGTTGCAGAAGAAAAGGGTTTTCATGGGAAAAGCCAGCGCCTATCCAGTTACCGGCCGCCCTGCCGCATACCTATATAGCAACGCCAGCCAGGGCTTCACAATCCTGCGCGGCCCGCGGCAGTTGTGCGCCCATGCGAGGGCGAGGTAGCGGAGGGCCGGCAGTCTCGCGCCCCGGCTAAAAGCCATCCAGGACGCCTGCTGGTATTGTGTGGCCAACGCCGCGTGCCGCCACTCAGACTTGCCCTGTAACGCGCCGCCCGGGCCGAAGGCCTTGTCCAGGACGCGCCGAACCTGGGGCAAAAACCTCCGCTCGTCGAGACTCAAACTCCCGGGTCGGTGCCGGTAGCAGGCCAACGGCTCGCCCATCTCGAAAATCCGGCCCTGGGCCGCCAGACGGAGCCAGAGATCATAGTCTTCCGGACCGCGAAACTGTTCGTCGAACCCGCCGACCGCGTCAAACGCGGATCGTTTGACCAGAGCCGTGGACGTCACGATGGGATTGTGCCGCGCCAACTCATCCAAGGTCACCTCGCGAAACGCGATGCGGTCGCACGAGGGCCGAGGGTCGAGGGTCACTGACTCTCCAAACTCCCGCCTTCCGCCGCACAACATCACCGCATCGGGGCACTGGTTCAGACAATCCATCTGACGTTCCAACCGTCCGGGCACCCAGATGTCGTCGGCATCGAGGAAGGCAATCCACTCGCCGCGCGCTTGCCTCACCCCGGCATTCCTCGCCCCGGCCGGCCCGGTGTTGGCCTGCTCAATCAGTCGCACCTGGGGATAGCGTTCCCGAACGATCGCTGCCGTGGCATCCAACGAACCGTCGTCAACGACGACGATCTCGCCCGCTGGGACGGTCTGTGCCAGAGCGGATTCCACCGCCTCGACTACGGTAGCCGCGGAGTTGTAGGCAGGGACGATGACGGAGACGAAGGGCATGAAGATCAGTGCACAGTGAACGGTGAACGGTGAACAGTGAACGACGGACGGTGAACGGTGAATAGTGGACAGTGAACGGTCTTTTTTCTTTCCCCGCGCCTATGGTGACGGGTAAGGTGAGAGTCCCTGTTGCGGAGGAGAGTCCCATGAGCGTTGCTGCAGTTATGCGCCGTCTGATCCCGGCACCCATCAAGTCCTGTATCAAACGCTTGTTGCCGGGTGAGCAGGCTCCGGCGCCCTCCATTACCGAAGGGTGGGAGCAATATGCCGCTTCCTATGCCGGCGACGGCCGCAAACAACTCGGCGACGAGTGGAGCGTGCCGGACGTGGTCGGCGCCGACACCACGGCCGCCGACTTTGTCACCTACCTTGACCAAAAGGTCTTCGCGCCCTTTATCGGTTCGTGCGACACCCTGCTCGAAATCGGTTCGGGCGGCGGCCGGTTCACGCAGATCCTGAAGCCCAAATGCCGGCGCTTGATTGCCACCGACACGGCCGCCTCGATGCTCAAACTGCTTCGCAGACGATTCGCGGGCGAAACCGGAATTGAGTACCTGCTGCTGGACGGCAAGGGGTTCGCGTCGATCCAGGCCGGCACTGTCGACGTCGTGTTTACCTACGATGTCTTTGTCCATATCCAGCATTGGGATTTCTACAACTACCTGACCGAGATCAGGCGCGTCCTCAAACCCGGCGGCAAGGCTGTGGTTCATCACGCCAACACGTTCTCCGAACTGGGCTGGCAAGTCTTCCAGTCCCAGATGCCCGAGTCGCTGAACCGGCCGAAACTGCCGTACACTTTTACGGTCATGACGCCGGAACTGGCGACCGCTTTCGCCGTACGAGCCGGCCTGAAGGTTGAACGATGCATCACGGATGTGGTCAGGCGGGACTGTATCACGTTGCTCTCTGCGCCGGCCTGATACTCCGCAGGCGTCGAACCTGCAATGTGGGAGGCGCGCTCTCCCGCCCGCCTACTACATCCCCGTAGTACGCCACATATTCACCGATCACGGCCTCTTTCGAGAACACGCTCTCGGCCCGCTGCCGTGCCGCGGCACCGTGCGCCGCGACCCACTCCGGCGTCAAGTCCGCCAGCGCCGCGGTCAGTGCGCCGTCCTCCGACATGTTAAGGGAAATTCCACCCGGAAGGGCCGAAGGTCGAGGATTCCCCCCCACCTTCAAGCTTCCACCTTCCACCTCCCCGGCTATCTCCCCCGCCCCTATCATCCACTCGAGCACCGGATGCCGATTCACCAGGCACGGCAACCCGCTGGCCATGGCTTCAAGCAGCGCGATCGGCATCATCTCGAACAGGGACGGCAGCACGAAGACATCCATCGCACGATACACGTCAGGCATCTGTGCACGGGGGCAGTCCAACACAATCCGGTTTCGGCCCGGCAGCAACGTCTCGGCCATGGCCTGGAGCTCCTGCGTTTCATCCGTCCTCGCCC
The DNA here is from genome assembly GCA_903895695.1 of uncultured bacterium. Classification (GTDB taxonomy): domain Bacteria; phylum Verrucomicrobiota; class Kiritimatiellia; order CAIKKV01; family CAITUY01; genus CAITUY01. The sequence continues at coordinate 5,531 of CAITUY010000034.1, read as the reverse complement.
CGACAAGCAGCAAAAAGAGTGGCGGCTGCGGCTCTTCACCCACAGCCTTCAGCCTACAGCCTGCAGCCTCTCTTATCAGGTAATCAACCCGCTTATGGTCCTTCTTCACCGCCGCCACACACCCGACGACAAAGGCGTCCTCAGGTATGCCGAGCCGACGCCTGATGGCCAGCCGTTCACCGGGCGTACCCGCCGGGCGGAACACACCGCAATCCACGAAGTTCGGTATGGCGACCCAGAGTGGCTTGCCGCCTACAGCCTTCAGCCTACCGCCTGCCGCCTGTTCCAGATGCCAGGGCGCCAGGTGCTGCACGCAGTCGAATCGTTCCAGAAACTCGACCGGCTCCTCGGTCCCGTGCGCAAGAATCTCCTGCGTCTTCACCCAACCCAGACGCCGAAACCGCCGGCACCAGTCGGCCAGCATGGGATCCTGGACGTGCAGGATGTCGAATCGTCCGCTCACCAACCGGGGCCACAGCTTAAGCCAGAAAGACAGTTGCTCCCAACCGTACGGGTTCTTCAGGCCCCAGCGCCACACGAATCCCGGGCTCCAGCGGGCCAGGCATTGGGCCGCGCGACCCGACCGCCGCCAGCAGCGAAGCGTGCGGATGTCAAGGGGTCGAGGGTCGAGGGTCGAGGGTCGAGGCAGAGCGGCACCCGCGAACAGGGCGACCTCAATGCGGGAGGCGCGGTCATTCACTGCGGAAACACCGCACCCCGCACCCTGAACCCTGAACCCTGACAGCGCCACCGCGCTGTCCAGCGCCCACGTTTCGATACCCCTGGCCACATGGCCGAGTCCTGAACTGGCTATAGCAATACGCATGAGAGCGATAGGAAGTGACCCTGGACTTAAAGCGTGAGACCGCTTTGTCGAGCCAACGCGATCGCGGTCAATGCGCGCGGCTACAGCGAGTGCTCCGCTTCTCTTCTTGTTCGGCCGGCCGTGCCGAGGCCGGTCCGCGGCCTAAAGCATCCGCAGTTCTCGGATTACCATCTTCAAATCTGAAGAGTACGCGGCAATCGAATTGCTTGATGCGAAGTAGTGCCTGAACACCGCCCCCGGTCTCAGACTCTTGACCGTCTGGTAGAGGGCCGGATCGAAAGCCTGAGCCCCCCCCTGCCACCGACCGCACACAATGCCGTAGCAACACTGCCCCGTCCACCAGGTAAGTGACGGCTCGTCGCGCAGAATCGACTCGATCGCACCGTATCCGACGGCTTGCCTTGGAAAACACAAAAATCCGCCATTCAAGCATTGTATGCCCCCATGTCGGATCAAGGCTTTGGTTGGATCATAAGGCGTCGCCTCATGACTGTAAACAATCCCACTGAAGTCCCCCCTAACCCACCGAATCAGTTGGTCAGGCGGCTTCAAAAAAAGGGTGTCGCTGTCGAGTGAAATTATCTTTTCCGCATGCGAGATCGCCCAGTAGTCGAGCAATTGCAGTGCAATGATGCGAGCCTGCCGGTAGCGCCGACATTCGGGGTACCCTTTTAACTGCTCACCCATGAACACGTCTGCCTCTTTCTTCTCGATAATGCGGATTCCCTGTACATGGGTTGTCAAAATTGCCCTATCTCTGAACGTCAGACTGCCGTCATCATGGACAACCACCGCAAATTCACAATAGAACCTCAGCAAAGATTTGACGGATGCCAAGTAGAGAAAGACGCCGGAATGTCCAAGAAGCGTGTGAACTTCGGTTTGTGCGTCGGACTTGCATGACAAGGGTTGCGACCTTAGAATGCCGGCGGCGGTCCGGCCAAAGCGCCATTTCCAATATCGTTCCCTCAGCATTGTCTTCATCGGATTGTGTTGCAGCCCTGTGCCCTGCCATTGCCGCGGTTACGAGATACGACGCTAGCGTACAGTGCCAGGGTAGTGGTCACCATGCGTTCGCGTGAGAAATACTCAACGGCCCGTTTCCGGCCGTTGACGCCAAGACGTGTGGCTTCATCCCGGTGATCTATAAGATGCCGAATCGCTTCTGCCAATCTCGCCGGTTCTCCGGCGGGCACTACGATCCCTGTCTCGCCATGCACGTTGATCTCGGGCAACGGTCCAAAATCCGAGGTGATCACCGGAAGGCCGGTCGCCATGGCCTCGGGCACGACGGCCGGGCAAGACTCATGGCTCACCGATACGAGGACGAACGCATCGGCCTCACGAAAATATCGCTCCGGCGATTCCGTATGCCCAGGCAATGTCACGCGTTCCCCCAAGCCGGCCCGGCTAATCTGCTTCTCGAGCGGGCCGCGCTCCGGCCCCTCGCCCAGGATGACGAGTCGGACCCGCTGATCGTTCAGGAGCCTGACGGCTTCGATAAGATCGCAGAAACCCTTCATGGGGTGCAAACGACCGACGCTGATGAGGCGGAACGGATCCTGAGACGATCGAGACGCGGTTGACACCGAAGGGAAGCGAGCCATGTCGACGCCGTTCCAAACGTGCGAACATTTGGCCGTCGGCACACCTGCGAACGAACGCCATGCGCGCGTGCAGGCTGCGGACTGACTCGAAATGTGGTCGTAGAAACGCATGGTGAATTTCATAAGCCACCGCCGGATCCAATAGGGCTCGGCTGGCGGCGTGATCATGTTCATCACCAGGCATGGGATGCGGCAAAGGCGGCAGGCCATCCCGGCGACCTCATGCCCACTACTACTGACATGCATGACATCGACCGGATTTCGCCCGAACACGCGTCGCAGTATGAACACCTCCCGCGCGTTGCCCGCCAGCAGTTTTATCCAGCCGGGCACCGGTCGCAAAATCGCCTGCTTCACACCGGAATACGTGGGCCATCGTGATGGTTCCGCGGCTTCCGCTGATTCTGGTGTCTTCGGTCTATGGTCTCTGGTCTGTGGTCTCTGGTCTGCACTGGCCACCTTCCACGCGACGGTCGCGATCCCCGCCTGTGCAGCCTCGCGGAAAAGACGCGTCCTGTCCACGTCGTAGAGCACCGGCGTATGGCCAGCGTCGCGAACGCCGCGCATGAGCGACAGCAGGTAGGTCTCCGCCCCCCAACCCTCAACCGCCGTAAAGAAGCCTATTCGCATCGAATCACATTCCGTGCCGCCACCGGTTCAGGGAGCGGCTCAGTCATCCCGCAAGCAAGTTGAATAGCAGAGCCGGAATACTACCTCCCGCCGCCGCTGACAGTATGAGGTAGCGTGTACTTACCGCTTTGGACTCGTCCGTGAGCCTGGTGTCGAGCACTAACCCGACAACAAACGCCAGGGTGAAGTAGACAGAGAAGAACAGATCGACATCGTTCGATGGTCCGAGTTTTGGAATCATGAACACCAGGTAGTGTATCTGCATCAGCAAGACGACAAAGAGAGGTCCCAAGGCTCGCAGGCTCGGCCATCCGACTCTCGCGACGGCATGCCGATTCCACCACACCCCGAATACGCCCAGGGGCACCACGACCCACCCACAGCCAAAGAACAGGAAAAAAGCGATCTCGGCCATATGCACCATTGAAACGGCATAACGGACATCAAAGAAGATTGATGTTGGCGAGGCAGCATGCGTCTTGTAGCGCCACCAGAGCGTACACATTTCGCCGAGATTAAGGTTTGTATACAGTTCCGTAAAATAGGCGGCAATGCCTCCTTCAAAAAACAATCTGATGCCTGCAACGTAGAAGAGTGCCGTCCAAATGGCCAACTGAACGATTCTCTTCGGGTTCATGACGACCTGCCATACAAATAGGATCAGCCCGAGAGGGGCAAATCCAACATATGCGAGCGGACAGACTGCCACGTAAAGCGCCGCCTGCCATGACGGCAGCGCTTGGCGACGGCGCTCATAAAGCAAAAGCAACGCGCTCATCCAAACCCACGCGATGAACGGATAGTATTCGTCGTAGCCGCCGCCAAACATGAGCCACAGTGGACTGAGCATCGGGAGCCAGACGGCGAGGCGGCGCGGGTACATCCGCGTGAAGACCAGTGCCGCGACCATCATGACACCCGCACCGACCAGACGCACATAGGCACTCGCGCTCGTAAAACCGTCCGGCAGGTGCGCAAAAATGGGCGGACATTTCCACACGGCATGATAGCCCCAGGCCAACACGGCCGAGCCGGCTAACCAACGGGAAAAGGGGAGCCCTCCCTCGACCACGACTGGCAATTGACCTTCGTCACCGAACTGGTGGAAGGCAACCCCAAGGGCGAGCTTCGCAATGGCGCTGAGAAAGAGAAGCACCCATAGTGCGTAGCCCGCACTCATGACCCGCCGGTACGCGAACCAATAGAGAAGGAACAACACGGGCGCAGATACCGAAGCCAGGCGGATTAGGAATGGTACCGAAAGGGTCGCGATTTCGCCATTGCCGCGCGACACCGCGTAATACAACGCGGGCAAAACGCATACGGTCACGGATGCTGCAAGCACGTAACAGGTGACGCTGAACAGGATGGTTTTCGCATGTTGTCGCATAAGTATTCCCCGCTTTACAATAACTGTTAATGATGCAGAGCCCGATAAACCGCTAGCGTGGCCTGCGCCATCTTATCGCCAGTCAGGACCTCACGCGCGTAGGCGGCCGCCCGCCAGCCTTCTTCCTCACGCCGTACCGCGCTCCCCGCATACGCTCGCATGGCCGCCGCCAGCGCCTCCACGTCGCCTTTGGGCACGACGCACCCGCCCCGGCACTCAGTGACAATCTCCTTGGCACCGCCCACGTCGCTGGCGATCGACGGCACGCCTGCCGCCATCGCTTCGATCACCGTAAACGGCATGCTTTCCAGGGTCACGGACGACAAAACGTTCACATCGATGGCCGCCAGGAACGTCCGCGAGTCTTTAAAGTACCCCAGCATGCGTACAGACTCAACAAGGCCGAGTTGTCCGATGAGTTGCCGCACGGACGCCTCGTCCGGTCCGTCCCCGGCGATCAGCAATCGAACCCGGGGCAATCGGCCTTGAGGCGGGCAAACGCCTGCAACAACACCGGATGCCCCTTCATCGGGTGCAGTCGGGCACAAATGCCGAAAACAATGACACCATCGGCAAGCCCGAAAGAGTGCCGGGCCGATTGGCGGTCGGGGATCTCCCCCTCAACCGGATCGATACCGTTGTAGATCACGGTCACCCGGTCACGGCGCAACCCCGTACGTGCGTGCCAGGATGTGTAGGTGGCATTGGACACGGCGATCAGCCGGCCCGCAGACGCGAACGACAACCTTTCCACCAGTCGCCTGAACCAATGACCGGCGGCCGCCTCCTCGCCGGGCAGGTTGTGAATCGTCGTAACCACGCGGCGAAACCCTGCCAGACGGGCAGCGATCGTCTGAATCTCACACCCCACCCGGTTGACATGGATTACGTCTACCCGGCCCCGAAAGGGCGCCAACAACCGCGCCAGGCGGCAGATATCACGCCCATAGCCGGCCATCAGGCGCACGGATGAAGGCACGAGAGTGCGGCCCCATCGACGCCAGCCCCCGCCATGGCCCGTAACAGACTCGACCCGCTCGTGCGGCCGATCCTCGTCATGCGGTGCCCCCGGCAAATG
>CAITUY010000033.1 GCA_903895695.1 uncultured bacterium | reverse complement strand
GCCGTGCGAGCCGTGGACGGGCTGCGTCCGATGGCGCCCGAGACGGTCCAGCGCATTCGGGCCTCCCTGAAGGAGTCATTCAACGAGCTGTGCACGGGCTGCGCCTACTGCGACGAATGCCCCCAGGGCCTGCCCATTCCCAAGCTCATGGACGCGTACAACCAGTACATGCTGTCGGGCGACAAGATGAGCATCGTCAACCGCCTGTCCTGGCACTGGTCCATCCTGCAGGAACGCAACTACCTGGACCGTTGCTCCGCCTGCGGCGCGTGTGAGAAGGCCTGTACCCAGCACCTGCCGATCATCAACCGGCTCAAGGAAATCCGGGCCGAGGTCGAACGGCACCTGGCCGAACAGGCGGCGAACAAGAAGACGTAGATTTTTCTCTCTCGGCCCCTGCGAAGGGTTGACAAGCGGATTATCGCGGCTACCTTACCCCTTGGCTTCTATTTGAAGGGCGGTCTTCGTGTGTGCACCCCCTTTCCGTCCAGATAGGCGGCGCCGTTGCGTTGCATTCTGGGTAGGGCGACGGCGTCCCCGCCGCGCCGTGACGGGTACGCTACTGTCGCGTTCCTGTCACGGCGGGGCCGGAGGCCCTCGCCCTACCTTGGGTTGAGGGCAGAGACCGGCTCTGGAGCAAGTTCATGAACGTCACTGAAATACGCGGTGAATGCTTTGCACCGTCTCGCGCTGACGCGCGAGCCGAAGGGATGGCGTGCCGTGTTTAGGTCTCTCTTTGCCAAGATCTCGCCTGCACTGGTGGTCAAAGAAGCCGCGACGGCGCATGCGATGTCGGAAAACGAGCGACGGCTCGCCGACCTCTGCGCGCGTCCCGTGCCGGATGCGCTCCGCGAAGTCGGCTCCCGGCCCGAAGGGCTGACGGCCGCCGAAGCGGAAGCCAGCCTGAAGGAACATGGGCGCAACGAACTGGCGCACGTGGCGCGCGAGGGATTCTGGCGGGATATCCTGCGCCGCTGCCGCAGCCCGCTGGTGATCCAGTTGCTGGCCATCGGCTGCATCTCCGCGGCAACCGGCGACCCCATCTCGGCTTTCATCGTGGGGGGCATGGTCACGTTGAGCGTCGGGCTCTCCTACGTGCAGGAGCGCAAATCCTCCAAGGCCGTCGAGAAGCTGCAGGCCCTCGTGCAATCGACCGTGGCCGTGCTGCGCGACGGCCGCCAGGTCGAAATCCCGCTGACCGATGTCGTCCCCGGCGATGTCATCGTTCTGGACGCCGGCGCCATTATTCCGGCCGACCTCCGGCTGATATCGGCCAAGGACCTGTTTGTCAGCCAATCGGCGCTGACCGGCGAATCCATGCCGGTAGAAAAGAACGCCGACCCGGCGCCGCCATCCGATTTCGGCGCGCTGGGTCTGGCCAACGCCTGCTTCCAGGGCAGCAACGTGCTCAGTGGCGCGGGCCGCGGCGTGGCGATCAACACGGGTACCCGCACCTATTTCGGAACGATTTCGGAACGCCTGGCGCAAAGCCAAACCGAGACCAGTTTCGACCGGGGCGTCCGCGCGTTCACCTGGCTCATGATCCGTTTCATGGTGGTCATGGTGAGCGTGGTCTTCCTGGTGGTCGGGTTGACCAAGGGCAACTGGACCGAGGCCCTGCTGTTCGCCCTGGCGGTCGCCGTCGGGCTGACGCCCGAAATGCTCCCTATGATCGTGACGATGAACCTGGCCAAGGGCGCGATGACCATGTCGCGCAAGAAGGTCATCGTCAAGCGGCTGTCATCGATCCAGAACTTTGGCGCCATCGACGTGCTGTGCACGGACAAGACCGGTACGCTCACCCAGGATCGTGTGGTGTTGGAGCGGCACGTGGATGTGACCGGACGCGTAAGCGACGACGTGCTGCGGTACGCGTACATGAACAGCTACTACCAGACGGGCCTGCGGAACCTGCTGGACCGGGCCGTGCTGTCGAACAGCGACCTCGACGTGGAGCGCAGTTGCCGCAAAGTCGACGAACTGCCCTTCGACTTTCATCGTCGGCGCATGTCGGTGGTCATTGAGCACGAGGATTCCCACGTTTTGATCTGCAAGGGGGCGGTGGACGAGACCTACACCTGCTGCGACCGCTACCAGGTGGAAGACGAGATTTATCCGCTGATCGGCATGATCCGCGACGACCTGTTCGAGGAGGTCGCGGAGCTGAACCGGGACGGGTTCCGCGTGCTGGCCGTGGCCTACCGCGAGTTTCCCCGCGACAAGCAGGTCTTCAGCGTGGCGGACGAAACCGGACTGATCCTGCTCGGCTATATCGCCTTCTTCGATCCCCCAAAGGAATCGACTGCGCGGGCCATCGCCCAGTTACGCGAGACCGGAGTGGCGATCAAGATCCTGACGGGCGACAACGCCCTGGTTACGCGCAAAGTCTGCACCGACGTGAGCCTGGACGCCTCACGGATTCTCACGGGCGATGAGCTGATGCGGATGCCGCCCGCGGAATTCGCGAAAGCGGTGGAAGAGGTACACGTCTTCGCGCGGCTATCGCCGAACCAGAAGGAGCAAATCATCCGGCAGTTGCAGGCGGCCGGCCACGTCGTCGGGTATCTGGGCGACGGCATCAACGATGCGCCCTCGCTCAAGACGGCGGATGTCGGGATTTCGGTCGATTCGGCCGTGGATGTTGCCAAAGAGGCGGCCGACATTGTCCTTCTGGAGAAAAGCCTCCTGGTGTTGGAAGACGGCATCCGGGAAGGCCGGCGCGTCTTTGCGAACATCATCAAGTACATCCGCATGGGCGCGAGTTCCAACTTCGGCAACATGTTCAGCGTGCTGGGCGGCAGCTATCTGCTGCCATTCGTGCCGATGCAGCCGGTGCAGATTCTGTTGAACAACCTGCTGTATGATTTTTCGCAAACCGGAATTCCAACCGATAACGTGGATGCCGAGCTGATGGCCAAGCCGCGCAAGTGGAATATCGACAACATCCGCCGGTTCATGTTGTTCATCGGGCCCATCAGCTCGATCTTCGACTACGCCACTTTCGCGCTCATGATGTTCTTCTTCCATTGCCGCAATTTCACGCAGCCGGGATTGTCGGACACGAGCAGAGCCGGGCTGGAGCGACTGTTCCAGACGGGCTGGTTCGTCGAGTCGCTCCTGACGCAGACGCTCATCGTGCACATCATCCGCACGCGACGCGTGCCGTTCATCGGTAGTCGGGCGTCCTGGCCGATGACACTCACGACGGTGGCCGTCATGGCGATCGGCGTCTGGTTGCCCTATTCACCCTTCGCCCACTCCATGGGCTTCGAGCCCTTGCCCATGACCTTCTGGCTCTGGATTACCGGCTTCCTTCTCCTTTACTCCGTGATGACGCACGCCGTGAAGGTGTGGTTCCACAAGCGATTCGGAGACGAATGACATGAACAGTCTGCTTGAAGCTTTGCAGGAGGGACGCCTGGTCGAGCTGCCGGACGACCGCAACAAGGAACGCTGCCTGACGATCCTGGCGAACTTGATCGAGGCGGTCCCCGCCGTTCCGGCCGGCACGGATGTCGCGGGCGCCGTTCTCTCGCGCGAAGCAACGGGCAGCACGGCGCTGGGCAAAGGCTGGGCTTGCCCGCATGCGCGCCTCGGCAATGACGGCGACCTCGTGTGCGCGGTGGGCTGGAGTCCCTCGGGAGTGGACTACGGCGCGCCGGACAATCACCCCGTGCGCATTGTGGTGATGTACCTGGTGCCCCTCAACCAGAAGAACTCGTATTTGCGGGAGATCTCGGCCATCGCCAGGGTATTGCAGGCCCAAACGGACGATGCGACCTGGGCCAACGTGCACGACCTGACCCAGGCGCGCAATGCATTGCTGGACATGATCGGCGCCGCGCTGGGTTCCGCCGCGCCGGAAGCGCGCGCCCGCATGGTGCGGCTGGAGGCCAGGCAGGCCGCCTCCGCTGTGCAGCCATCCGGCATTGCCCTGGCCGGCCTGACCGTGCAAGCATTGACGATCGTGGCCGGGCCTTCCCTGAAGACGGTCGTCCTCACACAACACCGCGACTTGATGGAGTTGATCGAGGCCGCCCCGGACCTCGCCGCCACCCTGACCCGGCAGGGAGCCGTTGAAGTTGGGGGGTGGCGTATCCTCAGCCGCGGGGCAACCCCCTACCCGGCCGATCGCATCCTTTTCGACTGCCTGGCCGTCAAGGGCATGCAGGAGCGGCCGCCCGCTCCGCCGGCGGCGTAATCGTCACTTGGTGACGTACTGCTCGCCCGCTGACACCGCGCGCACCGCCAGGACGAGTTCCTCGAACGCCCGGTTCTTGCGCACATAGCCCAGGCCTCCGGCGCCCAATACGGCTTGAACCAGGCTGTCCCCGAAGTGATTGGATAGCGCCAGGACCTTGACATCGGGCTGCTCCGCGCGAATCCGGCGCGTCGTCTCGATGCCATTCATGCCGGGCAGAAGGATATCCATGACAATGACGTCCGGGAGTTCCTGGCGCGCCTTGATCAAGGCCTCTTCGCCGGATTCCGCCTCCCCGACGACCGTCATGTCCGGTTCACGCGCCAGCAGAGCGCGCATCTCCTCCCGGGTCGGTTTGTGATCTTCCACCAACAATATCCTCATGTTCCCCCTGCCTTCCGGATGGACGCCCGGGCTGTCAGCCGTCGACGGAGGTGATACCCTCGCGAATGGCATACTTGGTGAGTTCCGCCACGCTCCGCAGGTTAAGTTTCTCCATAATGTTCCGGCGGTGGGTCTCGACCGTCTTGACGCTGACGTTCAGCGCGTCGCCCACCTCTTTGGTGCTCTTGCCCTCGGCAATGAGTTGCAGCGCCTCCCGCTCGCGGTCGGTCAGGACGACGAATGCCGGATTTTCGCTCTTTGAAGATGCAATTTCCAGATACTCATCCACGACACCCCGCGCGACATCCGCGCTCAGGTACTTCTTGCCCTTCATGACCTCCCGGATAGCACGCACGAGTTCCTCGTACGCCCGGGACTTCAAGACATACGCCGAAGCGCCGGCCTTCAGCATTTCCCTGACAAATTCCCGGTTCGCGTGCCCCGAAAGGGCGACAACTTTCATGTTCGGGTTCATCTTGAGAAGTTGCCGCGTCGCCTCGATCCCGTTGAGGTCGGGCATGGCCACATCCATCACGATGACGTGGGCGCCGGCCTTCTTCGCCAGCTCGATGGTGTCCTTGCCGTTATCCGCTTCGCCGACGACCGAAAGGTCCGCCTCCTTGCCGAGAAGCGACTTGAGCCCTTCGCGCATCATCGCATGGTCATCCGCCAGTACCAGCCGCACATTCATGCTCGACCACCTTTCCCTGAAAAACGGGTCAACATTCCGGTTCGCCCGGCTCTCCTGCGCAAGCCGAGATCATGTTCTACGGCAACCGGCGAAGCAAGAAAATCACCGATTCGCACCTTCGCAATCTCCGGTTTCGAATCCACCGCAGCGGACGATACCGCGGCGCCGCTTCCCTCGGTACCGGGGAAGACCCTAGATCCGACTGCGTGTTTCCTTACCGGGCGACGGCGCGACCGTGGGGTATTTGGTGTCTGGCGTTAAGACATTGCCCGATTGGCAGGCCTTCCTGCCCTGGTTATGGTACGGGTGGATTATGCGAATAGGGACGGCAACATGACGCAGTTCAAATACTTGATCATCGGCGGAGGCATGACGGCCGACGCGGCTGCCAAAGGGATCCGAAGCCTCGATTCCGGCGGGACCATCGGCATGATCGGCTCCGAGCCCGATCCACCCTATGACCGGCCGCCCTTGAGCAAGGGCTTGTGGAAGGGAAAGCCGCTCGCAGGCATCTGGCGCAACACCGAGGCCAAAGGGGTCGACTGGATCGGCGGCCGAAAAGCCGTTTCGCTCGACCCCGTAAAGCAGGAAGTCATGGACGACCACGGCGCGGCGTACCGTTACGAAAGCCTGCTCCTGGCCACCGGTGGCAGACCCAAGCGGCATCCCTCGGATGGCTCGGCCATCTACTACCGGACGTTCTCGGACTACAAGACGCTGCGGGACCTCGCGGATCGGAAGCAGCGTTTCGTCGTGATCGGCGGCGGGTTCATCGGTTCGGAGATGGCCGCGGCCCTGACCATGAACGGTAAAAGCGTCGACATGGCCTTTTTCGCTTCGGGAATATGCGGCCACATCCTGCCCCCTTATCTGGCGGGGCTCCTGAATCGCCGCTTCGAGGAAAAGGGCGTACGCCTGTTCCCGGGCCGGGGCGCGATGAACATGGCCCCCACGAGCGAGGGGGTCGAGGTTTGCCTGGAAGACGGCACCCGCTTGGTCGCCGATGCGGCCATCGCCGGGTTGGGGCTTGCGCCGAACGTCGAGCTGGCAATCCAGGCGGGGCTGAGCGTGGGCAACGGCATCGTGGTCGACGAAAGGCTGCGTACCTCCCACGCAAACATCTATGCGGCGGGAGACGTGGCCAACTTCCCCTGCCCGGCCTTGAACCGGCGCGCCCGATTCGAACACGAGGATAACGCCAATGCCATGGGCGCCTTGGCGGGCAGGAACATGGCAGGCGCGACCGAGGTGTACGGCTACCTTCCCTACTTTTACTCCGACCTGTTCGAAATCGGCTACGAAGCCATCGGGGAGACCGATCCGTCGTACCAGACGGTCGTCGAGTGGGTGGAACCGGACGAAAAGGGCGTGGTCTTCTACGTCAAGGAAGACCGCGTCCGGGGCGTTCTCTTCTGGAACATATTCGGGAAACTGGATGCGGCGAGGGATCTTATGGCCATGCCGGGTCCGGTGCGAAGCGCCGATCTCGGCGCGTGGGCAAAGGAAAGGCTGTCCGCCCGGTCGGAGGCCGCTTCCGAGCCCGCGACCCCGGCGGTCAACGCCCCCCCACTCAGACGCGACGATCCGGGTTTGAACAGTCTTCTCCGCCTGCCGTAGGAGCGGCCGCGAACCGGCGCGGGAAGCCGCGCCGCTCCCTCTTCGGAGCCGAGCCCCTTCCGGCTCCGGCTCTTAACGGCGAGCTTCAAAGGGCCGATACGTGCTCTCCTGGATGACCCATCGCCCCTACGGTTTTCAACGCGCCCAAATCGGGGATTTCCCTATTCCCCGCGGCGGCCATGCAGACGTACCTTTGGCGGCGAATATTGCGCGTCCGTTTGCCAGGTCGGGATCATGCTGCGACCCAGGTCACGGAGGCGAAAGGAGGTGCGGCGGGACAGAGCAACGCGTGAATGCAGCGGCGCCGGCCAATGGCCGCCCGCGCCGCAAGACTGGTTTGGAGCAACGGACAAAATAACCAAGTGAAACAAGGAGATTCGAATGAAACTTTATCTGGCGATTATTCTGAGCGCGATGGTGACAGGGTTTGTGGGAATGGTTTACGCGGCGGATGAGGCTCCGGCAGCGGCGCCCATGGAGAAGGCGGCACCCGCGGCGCAGGCCGTGTACGTTTGCCCCGACTGTCATACCATGGCCATGAAGGCCGGCAAGTGCGAGAAATGCGGCAAGGACATGGTCCAGAAGCACCTGCTCGGCGTGAAAGACGGCAAGGCAATGGTGTGCGATTGCGAAGCCGACTGCAAGTGCGACGCTAAGGGCATGAAGGACGGCAAGTGCTCCTGCGGCAAAGACGTTCAGACCATGAGCGTCAAGGGCATGTACGTGTGCGCCTGCATGGGCGGCAAGTGCTGCGCCACGGTCTCGGACAAGCCAGGCAAGTGCGCCTGCGGCCATGACATGAAGAAGGCCGAGTAAGTCGACAACGATCGACGCGTGCGGCGTTCGGCTTCCGGTCACCGGGAGCCGGACGCCGTTTTGGTTTATGGCCGACTACGCGTGACCGACCAAATGCGGGTCCCCCTGCGTTTCGCCACCGCCTGACTCTCCGCCGTCCGCCATCCCCGGCGCACCACCCTCGAACACGACCACGCAATTCTTGCCCCGGCGCTTGGCTTCAAGCAGCGCCTGGTCCGCGGCAGTCACCAGGTTGGCAGCCGTCCAGCCATGTTCGGGACAGGCCGCAACCCCAATGCTGCACGTAAGTCCGGTCGGGTTGCTCAGGTCGCTTCTTACGCTCTGAAGCATTCTGCCGGCCACGGCCACCGCATCCGCCGCCGCCGTATCCGGCAGCAGCACCATGAACTCGTCGCCGCCGAAGCGTCCGCACAGATCCACGTCCCGCAACAGTCGAATCACCGACGCGGCGAAGCTGCGGATGGCCGCGTCGCCGGAGTCATGACCCTGGGTATCGTTGATGCGGCTGAAGTTGTCGATGTCGAGCATCAACAGCGAGCACGGCGTCCCGTGGCGCCGGCACCGGCGAAGCTCGTCGTCGAGCCGAACCAGGACGGACGAACGATTGGCCACGCGTGTGAGCGGGTCCTCGATGGCCATCCTCACAATGGCGTCCATGGACGGCTTCGGGATGATGACCGGTGACTCGATGTCGCGCCGCAGGTTGGCCAGATAATCCAGCGCCGCCACCGCGAGACCCACATTGCGGCCGAGTTTCTCGGAAAGCTCGTACTTGTGCCGCAGGATGGCGGACCATTTGGCCTCTGCCTCGTCTGCCGGAAAGCATTGATGGGTGACGGCAAACAATAGCTGGGAGAAAAGTGCCTTGCCCCGCTCCTGCCAGAGGCGGTCGGCCGCGGCCCGCTGCTCGGGCGTGAGTTCACGATCGCCGCTCATGCCGGCGACAAACTCGTCCGGCAACGGCTCGTCGCCTTTGCCCTCCTGCAATTGGCGAATGACCGCCTCATCGGCCGTCTGCATGGTCTCTTGAGGCGTCGCTGGCATCCCGTCGCTCCCTGTTGCACTGTCGAGTATGCAGATTACGGCAGCCCGGCCTGCGGCTGGAATCGGTACAAGCCCTAGAAGGGGCCTCCAATATCCTTTGCCGGTCTCAGGCCTTTCGAGGCGTGTTCTAAGGGGATTCCGAATTCTCCCTCAGGGATGCCGGGCCTATTCTGGAGTGTCGTCGGGTGGTTGACCCGAAACCATGAGGCATACATACTTCCGTCGGGGCCGTGGCAGGATCGTTTTGACAGGATTGACAGGATTCTACAGGATAGCGCCCGCTCATGGGACTGAACTGGGGGGTTATGAATACGAATCGAAAGGGCGAGCGCGGCCGGCATGATCGGCCGATTACCCCAGCCGGCGAACTGGCAGCATTGACATCAGCTGGAGAACCCAACGCCAATCAGCTCGGAGCCACGTCAGGCATCCCGGTAATCAGCCTTGGCGGATCGGCCGGCGCCTTGAAAGCCTTCAAGGTCTTCTTCGAAGCCATGCCGCCCGATAGCGGGGCAGCCTTCGTCGTCATCCTGCACTTACCCCCCGACCACGAGAGCCTCCTGCCGGAACTCCTGGCCCAACGCACGCGGATGAAGGTGACGCAAGCCCAGGATGGGGCGCCGGTCGAGCCGAATTGCGTCTACGTCATCCCCCCCAACCAAGACCTGGGCATCCGCGATGGCATCCTGTATCTGGCCGCGCAGTCAAAGCACGGCGGAATACGCATGCCCATCGACTTCTTCTTGCATAGTCTGGCCAAAGACCGGCAGGAACGGGCGATTTGCGTCCTCTTTTCCGGGGCCGGGTCCGACGGAACACTGGGGGTGCGCGCAGTGCGGGCGGCCGGTGGCCTGACCATCGCCCAGGACCCCCAGACCGCCCAGTACGGCGACTTGCCGCGCAGCGCCATCGCCACGCGGCTGGTGGACTGCGTCCTTCCGCCCGAGCAGATTCCCGCGGCCATTTCGGACTACCTTCGTCAACCCTACGTCAGGGGTGGCGAGCCAGCCGCCGTCCTGGAGGCGGAAGGAACGCCCGGCGGCTTCAATAGCATTCTGGCCATCGTCCGCAATCAAACGGCTTGCGATTTTCGATGCTACAAAAAAAGCACCATCCTGCGGCGGATCGAACGCCGGATGGGACTGCACCGCATCCCGGACATGACCGAGTACAGCGGGTTGCTTGGCCGCGACGCCGGCGAGGTCAACCAGTTGCTGAAGGACTTGCTCATCAACGTAACGGCGTTCTTCCGGGACGCCGAGGCGTTCGAAGAGCTTCGCCGCAAGGCCATCGCTCCGATGATCCGTGACCGCCAGACGGACGAGCCTTTGCGCGTGTGGGTTGCCGGGTGCGCCTCCGGTGAGGAGGCCTATTCCCTGACCATGCTGCTGACAGAAGAAATGTCGGCAGCCCGTAAGAACTTCGCACTGCAGGTATTTGCAACGGACATTGACGAAGACGCCCTCCAGTTCGCGCGCCAGGGCGTCTACCCGGAGAGCATCGCGGCCGACGTGGGGGCGGACCGCCTGGCGCGGTTCTTCCTCAGGAGGGACCAGGGCTACCAAATCATCGAATCGCTGCGCAACTCCGTAGTTTTCGCCGTGCAGAATCTGATCACCGACCCGCCCTTCTCCAAGATGGACCTGATCGGCTGCCGCAATCTGTTGATCTACCTGGATGCCGACACCCAAACCAAATTGATTCCGCTTTTCAACTTTGCGTTGAATCCCGGCGGCTATCTCTTCCTGGGGAAATCAGAGGGCGTCAGCGGCCAGAATGACCTGTTCAGCCTGGTCTCGAAGCAGGCGCGGCTCTATCGCCGCCTGACTCCCGTCCGCCCCATCATTCTGGATTCCCCGATCCTGCCCGGGAAGAAGAAGACGTTGCCAGCCGCCGGATCGGCGGCCAAGACGCCGGTCCCTTCCTATGCCGACGCGATCCGGCAGGCGCTCTTGAGTCACTATGCCGCCAGCGTCGTACTGGTGGGCTCCAAAGGACAGATCCTCCAGTTCCACGGCCAGACCGGCAAATACCTCGACATGCCCGCAACCGAGCCCAATCTGAACCTGCTCGATATTGCCAAGGAGGGGCTGTCGCTGAGACTGCGGTCCGCGCTGCACACGGCCATCGCGGAAAGCAAGACCGTGGTGCTGGAAAGCCTTCCCGTGTCCGGAGCGGCGCGGCTTCCCGCGCCGGACGAAGCAGACCGGAGCCGGAAGCGGCTCCGCTCCGAAGAAATAGTTCCGCCGCCCGTTTTCGTCCGCGTCACCGTAACGCCGATCGTGCAACGCGACGAGTCTGCACCGCTTCTAGCGGTAATCTTCGAGGATGTCCCCCGGCCCGCGGTCATGGGCGCCGAACTGGCGCAAGCCGGCGCCCGCGACACGAACGTCCAGCAACTCGAAGACGAGTTGCGGGCCACACAGCAGGATCTCCAGGCCACCATTGAGGAACTCCAGGCGTCCAACGAGGAAATGCGGATCTCCAACGAGGAAGTGGTGTCCTCCAACGAGGAGCTTCAGTCGACCAATGAGGAACTGGAGACCTCCAAGGAGGAACTGCAGTCGGTCAACGAGGAACTGACGACCGTCAACAGCCAGCTCCAGGAGAAGGTCGAGCAACTGGATACGTCCTACGGCGACATGGCCAACCTGCTGCAGTCCACCCAGATCGCGACGCTCTTTCTAGACAAAGAGTTGCGGATCAAGTTCTTCACACCGGCTCTGACGCGGGTCCTGAAGCTGATCCCCGCTGACACGGGCCGGCCGCTCAGCGACCTCTCCGCGAACTTTGTCGGTTACGACCTGAACGCCGACGCCCGGACCGTCGCCCAGGGAGGGGCCGCCATCGAGCGGGACGTGCGGCACCCCGACGGTTCCTTCTATGTGGTCCGCGTCCTGCCGTACCAGTCGCACCACGACCGCACAGGTGGCGTGGTGGTGACGTTCGACGACGTGACCCGGCTGCGCCGCTCCGAGGACCGGACCCGCCGGCTGGCCACGGCGGTGGCAGACTCCAACGACGCGGTGATCCTGTTTGACCTCAATGGGAATATCCAGGACTGGAATCGCGGCGCACAGGGTCTGTACGGGTGGAGCGAAACCGAGGCCCTGCAGATGAATCTTCGCGATCTGACGCCAGCCGGTGAGGTCGATGAATTCCCCAATCTGATCCCGCGGTTGCTGGCAGGGGAAACCGTCGCTTCCGTCGAGACCCACCGCCGCACGAAGGACGGCCGCGTGCGGGTGGTCTGGCTTACCGCCACGCTCGTCCTGGACGAAACGAAAACGGTGGCGGCGATCGCCACCACCGAACGGGACGTGACCGAACGCAAGAAAGCACTGGCCGAGATTCAGCGCCAGAACGAAGAGCTGCGGACCGCCAACGACCAGTTGACCCGTTTCGACCACAGCTCGGTCGGCCGCGAGTTGCGCATGATCGAGCTGAAAAAGCAGGTGAACGAACTCCGCGCCAAGGCGGGATTGCCGGCGCAGTATGACATCGGGTTAATTGAAAAAACAAAGCGGGGCGACTGACACCATGGATCAAGCCAAAGAGTTAAAGAGTCCCGCAGCAAAACCAACGACTCGCCCGGAACACCGGCCTGACGATACCGCGCAGGAAGCCGTCGGACCGGCAGGCGCCACGTCAAGCATTCCCGTGATCGGCCTGGGCGGGTCTGCCGGGGCCTTGGCGGCGCTGAGACTGTTCTTCGAGGCCATGCCTCCCGAGAGCGGCGCCGCCTTCGTCGTCATCCCCCACCTGGCGCACGATCACGAGAACCTGCTGCCCGAACTGCTGGCCCAGCATACGCGCATGCCGGTCGTCGAAGCCAATGACGCCATGCCCCTCGCCGCCAACCGCATCTACGTGCTGCCGGCCGGCAAATCGCTTTCGGTGCTTGCCGGCACACTCTCGGTGCGGGATGTGTCCCAGTGTCAGGGTTTGCGCATGCCGATCGACCACTTTCTGTGCACGTTGGCCGCGGACCGGGGGCGTTGGAGCATTGGCGTCATCCTGTCCGGCACCGGGAAGGACGGGACCCAAGGCCTGGCCGAAATCAGGGCGGTGAGCGGCGTAACCCTGGCGCAGGACCCGCAGACGGCCGAGTTCCCGGAGATGCCCGCCAACGCCATTGCGGCGGGTTACGCCGATGCCGTGCTCGCGCCCGAAGCCATGGCCGCCTTCCTGGTCGATCGCCTTGCCGAGATGGCCCGCCTGACAGAGACACAGAACGAGGCCGCCGGCCTGGAAGCGGTGCTCAGCGCCGTCAAGAATGCAACCGGTCACGACTTTCACTGCTACAAGCGCGCGACGCTCGACCGCCGTGCCCGGCGCCGGATGGCACTGCACCACCTTGGCAACTACGACGACTACGCCCATATGATCCGCACGGACAAGGCCGAAGCCATCGCACTGCGGCAGGACCTGCTCATCGGCGTGACCGAGTTCTTCCGCCAGTCGGAAGCGTGGAACGTGCTTGAGGAGAAGATCGTAGTCGAACTGATCCACAAGACCCAACCAGGGTCTACGCTTAGAGTCTGGGTGCCGGCCTGCTCGACGGGCAAGGAGGCATACAGCGTCGCCATGCTGCTGGTCGAAAGCATCGAACGCAGCGGCAAGAAACTCGCCCTGCAAGTCTTCGCCACCGATGCCGATGCCTCGGCGGTGGATATCGCGCGCAACGGCCGGTATGCAGAGGACGACCTCAAAGGTCTCTCCCAGGCGCGCCTGCAGCGGTTCTGCGTCCACAAGAACGGGCGCTATGAATTCGTGAAAGAATTGCGGTCGTTGATCGTCTTCGCGCCCCAGGATCTTACGGCGGACCCGCCCTTCTCCAAGTTGGACCTGATTACCTGCCGCAATCTGCTCATCTATCTCGACCAAACGACGCAACGCAAGATCATCCAACTGTTCCACTTTGCCCTTCGGGACGGCGGCTACCTCTTCCTGGGCTCGGCCGAGACGGTCTGCGGCCAGGATAACTTGTTCGAGCCGCTCTCGCAGAAATGGCGGATGTACCGCAAATTGGGAGTGGCGGTACCCGTCGGACTGGAGCTGCCGTTACGGCCGCCCAACAGACCGGCGGTGACCGTCCCGGCCGCGGCCCAAAGGCCCCGGCTGACGCTGCTCTCCATCGCGAATCAGGCCCTGGCCGAGCGCTATGCCCCGGCCGCCGCGGTCGTCGATCGCAAAGGTGCCCTGCTCTACACGCACGGCGACGTGCGGGACTTCCTGGAACTGCCGCTTGGCGAGCACACCGGCCTGCTGGCGGATGCGGCGCGCGAAGGGATGCAAAATCGCCTGGCCGGCGCGCTGCTCCAGGCGATCGCCGAAAACAAAAGAGTTGTGGTGCAGGCCAGGGTCAAGAAAGACAAGAAGTCGACGCCCGTCAAGGT
The DNA here is from genome assembly GCA_903895695.1 of uncultured bacterium. Classification (GTDB taxonomy): domain Bacteria; phylum Verrucomicrobiota; class Kiritimatiellia; order CAIKKV01; family CAITUY01; genus CAITUY01. Next base: position 6,634 of record CAITUY010000033.1, on the reverse strand, counting down.
CACGGTCAGTCCGCTGCGCCATCCTCGCGAAGCCGACGGGCTGTTGCTGGTGACCTTCGAGGCGCTCAAGCCGCCCAAGGCTGCGCCTGTTGCTGCCCAAGGCGAAACGCCGCATTCGGACCTGCTGCACCTCGAGGATGAACTGAAGGTGACCCGCGAGGAGCTTCAGAGCACGATTCAACAGTTGGAGCAGTCCAACGAGCACATGAAAGCTTCCAATGAGGAAGTCACCGCCGCCAACGAGGAATTGCAGTCCGCCAATGAGGAACTGGAAACTTCCAAGGAGGAGTTGCAGAGCCTCAATGAGGAGTTGAATGCCGTCAACGCCCGCCTTCAGGACAAGGTCGGCGAACTGGAACAATCCAGCAACGACGTCGCCAACTTGTTGACCAGCGGCGGCGTCGCCACGCTCTTCCTCGACAAGGAGCTCAAGGTCCGGCGGTTCACCCAGGCCGTCACGAAATTACTGAGCCTCGTCGGAACCGACGTAGGCCGGCCGATCGCGGATATCCACCGCAAGTTCCAGGATTCGACCCTGCTGTCCGATGTCCGGCGCGTGCTGGTGGACCTGACGCCGGCAACCGCCGAAGTCCTGGCGGAGAATGGCGCCTGGTACAGCCGCCGAATTCTGCCGTACCGCACCCAGGATGACCGCATCGACGGTGTGGTCGTCACGTTCAATGAAGTGACCGAGCTGAAGGTACTGGCCGATGCCGTGCGGTGCAGCGAAGACTCCTTACGCCAGAGCGAGCAGCGCGAACGCGAGCGGGCGGAAGAACTCTCCGTTCTGTTCGAAGCCGTGCCCATCCCTATCTTCATCGCCCGCGACCCCGATTGTCTCCATCTCACGGGAAACCGGCTGGCCGACGAAATACTGAGGATACCCCACGGCAAGGAACTCTCGTTGTCGGCGCCCGAGGCTACCAGACCAGTCCATTTCCGGCCCATGAAAGACGGACGCGAACTGAGGCTCGACGAACTCCCGGCCCAACGGGCCGCCCGCGGCAAGGCGGTGCGGGACTTTGAGTTCAACATCGTTTTCGACGACGGAATCGTCCGCCACGTGTTGGGCTACGGCACGCCCCTGCTGGACGAGCAGGGGCACCCGCGCGGCGCGGTCGCCGCACTCGTGGACATCACCGACCGCAAACAGGCCGAAGAGGCGTTGCGCCTCTCCGAGCGGAAGTTCGCCCTGGCCTTTGCCAACAACCCGGCCGCCATCGCGCTCACTCGCGCCGAAGACGGGGTCTTCCTGAACGTGAATGACACGTGGGTGGCACTGAACGGCTACGGGCGCGACGAGGTCATCGGGTTGTCCGCACAGAGCCTGCCGATTTGGCCCACGCCCGAAGCCAGGGCCCGCTTCGTACAGGAGTTGCGGGAAAAGGGTTCGGTGCGCGGCTGGGAGCAGGATTTCCGGAAGAAGTCCGGTGAGGCTTTCGTGGCGCAGCTCTCGGCGCAGATCCTCGACATGCAAGGCCAGAACGTGATCCTGTCGACCTTCGTGGACATCACCGCGCGCAAGCTCACGGCGGAGGCACTGCAACGGGCCAAAGACGAGGCCGAACGATATGCCGCGGACGTGGTGGCCCTGCTGGACGCCGTGCCTGCGGCGATCTTCATCGCCCACGACGTCGAATGCCGCCACATGTCCGGGAGCCGCATGACCCAGGAACTCCTGGGCCTGCCTGCCACGGCCAATGTCTCCAAATCCGCCCCAGCCGGTGAACGCCCGTCCAACTTCGTAGCCATGAAGGAGGGCCGCGAGATTCCCGCCGATGAACTCCCGGTCCAGAAGGCGGCCCGCGGTCAGCCGATCCGGGACTACCAGTTCGATTTGGTCTTCGCCGACGGGAGGTCCCTCACCCTCTTCGGCGATGCCGTACCCCTGCTCGATGACTCCGGCAAACCGCGAGGGGCCATCGGCGCCTTCATCGACATTACCGAACGCAAGCGGGCAGAAGACGCCCTGCGTGAAAGCGAAAAGCGCGAACGGAAACGCGCGGCGGAGTTCGAGGCGCTGATGTGCGCCGTGCCGGTGGGTGTCAGTTTCTCGGACGATCCCACCTGCCAGCGAATCACGGGGAATCCGGCTGTGCTGGCGCAGTTTGCAGTCCGGCCCGAGGACAATCTGTCCGCTTCGGCGCCGGACGACACCGCCCCCGGCCGCCAAGTGCGATTTCTGCGTGACGGGCGTCCCATCACCGATGCCGAATTGCCGCTCCAAAGAGCTGTCGCCGAGAACGCGATCATCCCGCCCATGGAGCTGGAGGTACGTCTTCCGGGCGGTCGCCGGTGGTTTGCCGACGCCTCGGGCGCGCCGGTGCGCGACGCACAAGGGAAAGTCATCGGGGGCATTGCGGTCACCGTGGACGTCACTGAACGCAAACGCAACGAGGATGAAATTCGGCGGCGCGTCGATGAGCTGAAGGCCGCGAACGATGAATTGAACCGCTTCAACCGCGTCGCAGTCGACCGCGAGTTGCGCATGATCGAGTTGAAGAAACAAGTGAACGAGTTGTGCGCCAGGGCGGGACTGCCACAAAGGTACGACCTGGAGTTGGGTAAGAAGTGAGGGGGGAAGTGTGGGCGTGTGGGAGTATGGACGTGTGGGCGTATCAAGGTGTGGGCGCTCGATGCAGTCACGTCCGCACGCCCATACTCCCAAACGCCTACACTCCCACACGTCCCTCCCCCCCATCTCGCAACATGCTTCTGGAGGGAACCTGACGAATGTTGGTGAAGCACTATCGTGAGTTGTGGGTGTATCAGCGGGCCTTCAAAGCAGCCATGCGCATCTTCGAACTCTCCAAGACGTGGCCCAGCGAAGAACGCTATTCGCTTACCGACCAGATCCGCCGCTCCTCGCGTTCGGTCTGTGGTGCTATTGCAGAAGCTTGGCGAAAACGTCGTTATCAGGCCCATTTTGTTTCGAAACTCTCTGACGGGGACAGCGAGGCGGCTGAGACTCAGAACTGGCTCGCGTTCGCCCTAAAGTGCGGGTACCTCGCGGAGAGCGAATCCCGGAAGCTAGATGACGAGTACGATGCGATCAGTGCTGGCCTGGTGAACATGATGGACAACGCGTCCCAGTGGTGCGGCCCCGGGCACGCCGTCCGTGAGGATAGCGGTGAATACGTACCGAACGCCGCCCCTGCAGCCGACACGGCCTGTGAGCAAGAGGGTGTGGGTGTGTCGGTGTGTGGACGTGTGGGCGTTGCCGTTCCGTCCGTCCCGCACAGCAATACGCCCACACGTCCAGACGTCCCCACGCCCACACGCCCACACGCCCACACGTCCACACGTCCCCCCTCCGGCGGGCAGCACGCATGACACCGCAGCCCCCATCGCCCAGAAGCACCGTTCCGTCCCCTTGGCGCCGCCTCGCGTGGCTGCCCATCCCGCTGTCGCTCGCCTTGATCGCGGGCCTGTGGGTGGCCGATCTGCGGACGCCCTATGAATCGCGGGTTCTGATGGTGCTCCTCAATGTGGTGTTCACGTGGCTGGCTTCGCTCTGCATCTGCATTCTGACGGGGCGAGGTTTCCTACGCGGCGGTCAACCCGGCTTGCTCATGTTCGGGTGCGGCTCGCTGGTGTGGGGCGTCACCTCCCTGAGCGCCGCCGTCATCGTTGACCGCGTCAACACGACTATCACCGTGCACAACGTGGGCATGCTCGGGGCTGCCCTCTGCCACTTCGCCGGTCTGCTGTGGCGCGGACGCGTGACGCGACCGGGGAAATGGCTGGCGCTGGGTTACGCCGGTGCGCTGGCCGGCTCAGTCCTGATCGCCTGGGCGGCGATGGCGGGTTTGACGCCGTTGTTCTTCGTGCAAGGCCAGGGCGGAACCCCGGTCCGGCACGTCGTGCTCCTTTTGGCAATTGCGTTGTTCGGCTGGGTTGCGTGGCAGATGATCAGACGTTACCGGCGGCAAGGCGGGGCGTTTTACTATTGGTATGGGCTGGGCCTCGGCCTGGTCGCCACGGGACTGACAGGCGTCGTCCTGCTCACGGTCCAGGGCGGGATCCTGGGCTGGACGAACCGGCTTACGCAATTTCTCGGCAGCGCCTACTTATTCGTCGCGGCAGCCGCACCGGCGAGAGAGACGGGCACGTGGGAGCTTTCGCTGGCGGGCCTGGAGGACGCGTGGCGCGACAATTGGTCGGCAACGAACCTGCGAAGAGAGCAACCGCGCCTCTGGCTCCTGCTGCGGTACGGCCTGGCGCTCGGAGCCGTCGCGGCCGCCCTGTGGGCACGATTGGCGTTGACGGCGTGGGTCGGGCCGGGCCTGCCTCTCTTCGTCACGTTCTTTCCTGCGATCATGGTGGCGAGTTTGCTGGGAGGTTTCGGACCCGGGCTCGCGGCCACGATCCTCTCCGGCGTCGTGCTGGACGTCTGTTTCTTGTCGCCCATCGGACATGTCGCCATCGCCTCGCCCGTGGATCGCCTGGGCCTGGTGATCTTTCTCGGCTTGAGCGTATTCGTGAGTTTTGTGGCCGAGATCTACCGCGTTCACCGGCACAAGGCCGAGGCCTATGACCGCGAGGCCGCCCTGCGCGACAGCCAGGCCCGCCTCGCGACCTTCGCGGAGTTGTCGTTCGAAGGTATCGTCGAAAGCGGGAATGGCCGGATTGTCGACTGCAACGAGCAGTGCGCCCGGATGCTGGGCTACTCGGTGGCCGAGATGAAAGGCATGGACATTGCCAGGATGGTTGCGCCCGAAGACCTGGAGCGCGTGAAGGCCAATCTCCGCTTGGGCCGTGATTCAACGATCGAGCATGTCGCGATCCGCAAGGACGGTACGCGGATTGTCATCGAAGCGCATGGCCGCCCCTTGTCGCCGGGCAGTTTGAGGCGCCACACCGCGATTCGCGATGTCACCGAGCGCAAGCAGGCGGAGCAGCGTTACCGGCTGCTCTTCCAGAGCCTGCAGGAAGGTTTCTACCTGGCCGAGGCCATCTTCGACGAACAGGGCCAATGCTGCGATGCCGTTTACCTGGACGCAAACCCGGCGTTTGAACAACTCATGGGCCTGACGAGGGATCAGATCGTCGGTAAGCGCGCCAAGGAGTTGGTGCCCCGGATTAAACCTGAATGGCTGGAGGTGTTCGGCAAGGTCACGCGGACCGGCGAACCGATGACGCACCAAGCTCGGTCGGACGTGTTCGGCAAGTTCTTCGAAGCCTTCGTATTCCGGCCGGAACCCGGACGCTTCGCCGTGCTCGTCACCGACGTCACCGCGCGTAAACAGGCCGAGGAAGAACTGCGGACGAACGAAGACCGTTTCCGCGCCGCCTTTGAAGGCAGCGCCGTCCCCATGTCGCTCACGTCCCCGGAAGGCAAGATGATCCGGGTCAATGCGGCGTTCTGCGCGATGACGGGCTACTCCGAAGCGGAGCTTCTCGCGCTCCACTTCTACGACTTCACCCATCCCGACGACCTGGGCGTGAATCGCGAAGTCGTGCAGGAGCTTCTGGCCGGCAAACGAGCCTCGCTCCGCATGGAGAAAAGGTACGTGCGAAAAGACGGTCAGATCATCTGGGGCGACATGAGTTCGACAGTCGTCGGTGACGCCGACGGCCGGCCGCTCTACATGGTGACGCACGTTCAGGACATCACCGAACGCAAGCGGTCGGAGGATACGCTGAAGCAGTCCCGGACCGCGGCCCTCAACCTGATGCAGGATGCCGTCGAAGCCGGCAAACAGGCGGAGAAGGCCAACGCAAATCTCGAGCGCAGCATCGCCGACCTGCGGATTGCCAACGCCGAGCTGGCGCGCTTCAACCGTGTCGCGGTCGATCGGGAACTGCGCATGGTGCAATTGAAAAAAGAAGTGAATGCGTGGTGTGAGAAATCCGGGTTGCCGCGGAAGTATAAGGTGGAGCGTGAGGATAGGACGGCACGACAGTAGTTGCGTTTCGGAGCGGAGCCGCTTCCGGCTCCGGCTAAATCTACCGGAACGGGAAGCCGTTCCGCTCCAAAGGCAGAACTGGAGCGGCGCGGCTTCCCGCGCCGGGTTTGGACGGAGCGGCGCGGCTTCCCGCGCCGGGTTTGGACGGAGCGGCGCGGCTTCCCGCGCCGGGTGTGAATGGAGCGGCGCGGCTTCCCGCGCCGGCAGCGAGAACGGTACATGCAACTGATGGCACAGATCGATCGAGACAACCGCGCCGCCACACGGCCGCGCGGTCGCATGCGACGTCTGTTGCCCCAATACTACCGAGGCTACGCATTCGTTCATTGGAACATGACCCTGCAGGATCGTGCGACCGACTGGTTGACTCCCGCCTTTCATCTGCGGTTCCGCGAAATCCAGTTGCACTCCTTGAGCCGCTACGGACTGCTGTGCCTCTGTTACTGCCTTATGCCCGACCACCTGCACTTGCTGTGGGCCGGACTGAGCCCCGACAGCGATCAGGACAAGGCGGCCATGTTCTTCAAGAAGTACTTGAACCGGGCTTTGGCGGAAGAGGCCGGCGCGGGAAGCCGCGCCGCTCCTGATTTTGGGACTGAGCCCCTCGTGATCGACAGCGCCGGCGCGGGAAGCCGCGCCGCTCCGAAAACGGGAGCGGAGCCGCTTCCGGCTTCGGCAGGCGACGACTGGTGCAGGCCGGATACTGACAAGGTGGCACCATGAAT
>CAITUY010000032.1 GCA_903895695.1 uncultured bacterium | reverse complement strand
CAAGGGTGCGATTGCAGTTGGTGGGAGAGAGCGAGGTTAGGCGGCGAAGGAAGCGGAGCGAAGGGAGGCGAGGATAGCGCAGATGCGGGCGGCGTTGAGATGGCGCCAGTGCATGCCGGCCTGTTTGCATCGTCTGGCGACATTGGTGCGGCAAGCGGCTTCGGCGTGACCGGAGGCGATGTAGAGGCCGTGTTTGCGGAAGAGGTTGTAACGCATGGCGTGGGTGCGTTTTTCGAAGTAGGCGAGTTGTTTCTGAGCGGTGGTGGATGTAGCGAGCAGGGCCGGATGTCTGGTTTTGAAGCGACGGATGAGCGCCAGAGCGCCGCGGCTGAAGAGGAGTCCTTTGAGCGAACGGTATTCGCGGCGCAGACCGTCCTCGGGGAGGTGGAGTTCGAGACAAAGGGCGTGGAGGTGTTCGCAAGCGTGGTAGAAGTCGGCCGTGAAGATGGCATCAGGGAAGGCCTGTTGGGCGATGTTGGCGATCCAGTCCGCGCCGTCGCCGACGACTTGCACCCGTGGAGCGGAACCATAGCCGCGGCTATCGGCGGCGCGGCGCAAGAGGATGCCAAAGTCGGTGGCCTCGGCAGCCGAGACGATGTGCGAGGATGAGCCCGGCTCGGGCACCGGGCGTTCCAAGTGATCGAGCCAAGCGTAGTAGCCGATGACCCCGACTTTGATCTCCCGTTTGCCGGCGGGGGTGTCCGGGTTGCGACCTTTAACGTCAGCCGTATCGACTTGGGTACAGGGCACACCGGTACCATCCATCATGATGTACATCGTTCGCGGAGTCGGGAACACGTGGCGGTGGTCACCGGAGGGTGGCACCGGTTTCGGGGGCCGGATGTCCAGGACCGGGTTTTCCTGACGATCCAGCGCCTTCTGGCCTGCCCGCAAGGCGATCGTCCGGAGTGTGGAGGTGGCAATCTTCAGGGGGGTCAGGCGACTGAGCATATCGCGTCCTTCTGCAAAAGATCCGCAGAGTGCCGCACACCGTGCCACGGCCTCGCGCGCGGCTGGCGTGGCGCCCCGTTCAAGTCCGAGGGCGGAATCGAGGGGAAAGACGGGCTTGGGTACCGATGCCGAACGTTTGCCAGGATGAGGCCTGCGGGGTGCCGGACAATAGGCCCGTGAAACGGCGACCCAACCGCAGGCTGTGAGCATGTTCCGCCGTTTGTGATCATGCACGGCCTGACCGGGGGCTCGTTTACCAAACCAACCCAGGAGTGACTGTAGTCCCAAGCGGGCATCCTCGACGGCGGCCTTGAGCAATCGCTGATCGAGTCCCGCCAACGGGGCAAGCCGTTCATTCGCTTCGGCGCATTCCGTCACCAAGGCCCGTAGCACATCCTCCACTTGACGCGCCTGAGGCAAGGGAAGCGGCGGAACGATCAGGCGTTTTTTTTAGCGGCCTCCATCAGACCGAGTTCTGTCCTGAGCCCTGCGTACTCCCGTTCCAGCGCGCGATACTGTGCCCCGGTTTCGACCAGCTTCCGGACACGTCCCTTCATCGAACGTGGAATCCGCTGCCAGCGGCGCTTCCCCAGGGTATCCCGGTACTGGAACGTGTAATACGGCGCAGAAACATAGGCACTGCCATCCTTGCGTTGCTTGCGGTTACGCTTTTCCATCAGTGCACCTACCAGCATCGGGCCAAGCTGCTGAACCGTCTGCGCAATCTCCCGCGTCCGCGCCACCATCTCTTCGGTTGTCTTCATCATAGTATGTCCTCCTATAGAGGACATACAGTCAACCACAAAAAAACACCGCCCTCAAGCGATATCTTTCACTTTCTTAGATTTTTCCCGTCGCCCCTATCCACCATCTTCAGTCGCACCCATCAAGTTACATCGGTTCCGAACAGTCGGCCCGCGTGATAGGAGGAGCGCACCATCGGCCCGGACGCCACGCCGCGGAAGCCCAGGCCGGTCGCGTGGCACGCGTATTCGGAAAACGTCTCGGGCGTCACGAACCGCCGTACCGGCACGTGATGCCGCGATGGCGCCAGATACTGGCCGATCGTCAGCAGGTCGCACCCCGCCTGCCGCAGGTCTACCATGGCCTCGCGCAGCTCGTCATCGGTCTCGCCCAAGCCAACCATGAGCCCGGACTTCACGGACGGCCGCGGCGTGGCAGCGGCGGCGCATCGGAGCACGGCGAGCGACCGCTCGTAATCGGCCGCCGGGCGGATCTCGCGTTGAAGCCGCCGGACGGTTTCGAGGTTATGATTGAACACGTCAGGATGCGCCGCCAGCACCGTGGCCAGATCCGTTACCCGCCCGAGAAAATCGGGGACCAGCACCTCGATCGCGGCCTTG
>CAITUY010000031.1 GCA_903895695.1 uncultured bacterium | reverse complement strand
GAGACGGTCTTTGCGCGCAACGAAGTGCTCCACAAGCAACGACTGGAAAACCGCCTGCGCAGGCAGGCCCAAACACTTGGATTTGAACTCGTTGCAGTCACGCCGTGAAAAAGTGCCGACCAGGGAGTTTCTTGGAAGAAAGACGATTGCACCGGCGCCAGTTTCTCCGTTCGTCACTCCATTCAGGTGCTCCTTCGCCATCTCCCATTTGCTGGCGGCGCTCGGCAGGGACCCGTCGGCGACCACCCTCGCGCGAAACTGACATTGCCGGTCACGCCACTTACGCCTGCCATGTTGATCAGTCGAATGATGTGAGCGCATTCCGCAATGCGCGTCTTGCGCCAAAGACGTGCACAACGGTGTGGCCGGCTTGCGCCAGCACGCGTCCGACCTCGGCCGGGACGTCGTGGTCCAGCAGGAACTTCACGCAGAAATTTCCGCCATCTGCTCGGCAACGGCGAGATCGATTTCCGCCTTATGGTCTTCGTAGTAGGCCAAAGACTCGTACACTTGGGCTCGCGTAATAGAGGGGAAACTCTTGCCCGCCTCGTCAACCGTCGAACCCGTCAGGATCAACCCCAGTATGTCGTGGACCCCAATACGGGTTCCTCCGATGACTGGACGGCCCAACCGCACCCCGGCACCGCAACGATGTAACGATAGGTTTGTTCAACGACTGTGCTCATTTACACCTCTCCTGTTTACGCTGTCGCCACGGTACTTCACTCTGACTAAGAACATAGTCCATCTCTGGCGACCGGTCAATCACACCCCAACAGCCATGAACCCATGCAGACTCTCCCTTTCGGCGGCAGCGCTCATTAGAGCCGGCAGGGCCAGACCGAAATAGTGAAAAGTGATGCGAACCGAAATGGATGGGTGTGGCGCGTCGGACGCTCACCATACCGGCCGCTCGGTCCGGAGCAAGGGTTTTCGCCCACGAAACTAGCGTAAATCGAAGTTGCCCGCCTCCGGCACCGGTTGCATAGTTGCACACGGCGGCAACGCTTCAGGGCCCTCGAACCTTGTTGATCGAGCCGTTACCAAAAACAACGGACGCCTGAAGGGGAATCGACATGAGCAGTGGTTACAATGAACAGGATCTGTCGGCCGATGCCCGGAATGTACACCGCGCCTTGGCCAGTTTCCAGGAAGAGCTGGAGGCGATCGACTACTATAACCAGCGAGCCGACCGCACGGACGACGCGGCGTTGAAGGCGATTCTCCTTCACAACCGCGACGAGGAAATAGAGCACGCCACCATGTTGCACGAGTATCTGCGCCGTCGCGTGTCCACGTTCGACGCCGCGATGAAGCAATACCTGTTCACCACAAAACCCGTGACGGAGATCGAAGCCGGCGGCGCATCGCCGGCCAGCGACCTGGGCATCGCCTCCCTGAAAGCCAAAGCCGATTGACCACACCAACAAGGAATACTCCCATGACCGATATACTACGACGTTCTCAGGCGCCCGTGACCGACGAGGCGTGGAAAGAAATCGACCTGCAGGCCTCGCGTATCCTTAAAGGCAACCTCTCCGGCCGCGGTCTCGTCGACTTCAGCGGGCCCCACGGCTGGACCCTGGCGGCCGTCAACCTCGGTTCGGTCCTCGCGGGGACCGGCGAACCCATCAAGGGCGTGAGCTGGGGCCGGCGCGAAGCATTGAACCTGATCGAAATCCGTGCGCCATTCTCGTTGAAGATCTGGGAACTCGATAACGTTTCCCGCGGCGCCAAGATGCCGGAACTGAATACGCTCATCAGCGCCGCGCGCAAAGTCGCGCTGTTCGAGGAAGGCGCGCTCTACAACGGCTTCGGCGAGGCCGGGATCAAGGGTATCGGCGACGCGAGCTCGCACAAGCCGATCGTCTTCCCGCCCGACGATACGGATGCGTACACGGAAGCGGTGGAAGCCGGCGTGTTGGCCATCGAGAAGTCGGGTATTGGCGGGCCGTATGCCCTGGTGCTGGGCACCGATCCCTACGCTGTACTCCAGGCAGGCGACCCTCAGGCCTACCCCTTGCGCAAGAAGATTGATCGCCTTGCCACGGGCGGCGTCTTCTGGAGCCCGGTGCTGCAGGGCGGCGTGATTTTCTCGCGCCGTGGAGGCGATTTCGAGATGACCGTCGGTCAGGACCTGTCGATCGGATACCGATCGCACGATAAGGAAAACGTCGACCTCTACGTGACCGAATCGTTCACATTTCGCGTCCTTGAGCCCGCCGCCGGCGTGGAACTGAAGCTCAAGGCCTGACGCCACAAGATCACGTCTGCCGGCGCCGCCACGCCCACATCAGGGCGAAGAAGGCCGCGCCGCCCAGGTATGCCACGGCATACTGCCACTGCGGTTGCCAGAGGTCGGCCTGCATGAACCGATGAAACAGGGCGCCGTGGGCATCGAACGACCAGGTGTGGATGATGCCAATCCACGCGCACGCCGCCAGCGTCAGACACGCCGCCCCAGCGGCCAGGAACCGACGTTCGACGATCATCACGGTCAGAGTCGCCCACAGCATGGAGCTGACGATGAACCCTCGTTCGAGGGAGATGAAACCAACCCCCTGATGAGCGTAGGCGAATCCGGCCCAGGCTTGGGCCGGAATGGCGGGGAAGGACGTGCCTGCCAGGGCCAGCGTACTGGAGACGACCATCCACGCCAGCGCGCCGATGGCCGGGATGAGGCCCACGGCCACGGCCGGGAAATGACGAACGGGCACAGCCGCAAACGCCTGGACCGTAATCATGATGCCAATCCATAGCACGATCGGCGCGCCGGCCGTGATGGGCACAGCGGCAGCGATCAGCGAAGTGAGTCCGAAGACCACGAGCAGCGCGATAACAATCCCGTTCAGCGCCGAGTAGCCCGCGCGGGCGCCCAGGGCCTTCCACCCCGGATGCCCGATGTAGATCGTCGTCGCGTACGGCGAGCCGAGCAACGCCGCCACGATGCTGCCGATTCCGTTCGCCACCAGGGAACTGCGCACGCCGTAGCGGTCGCCCGAGGCCTCGGCCGATTCAAGGTTCTGCAAACTCCCGATCAGGTTGAACAACCCCATGGGCACGATGACCGCCATATAGCGGCCGCCATCCCGCAAGGCCGCGGCCAAATCGCCGCCGCACCAGCGCGGCAGGTGAAGATGCCACTCGAACGATCGGAACGTGCCGGCGAGCGACGGGATGTCGCCATAGCCCAGGCCCCAGTAAAGCGCGGTGCCGACCAACACGGCGAGCAGGCCCGCTGGAAACTCACGGGGCAGTCGCACATTGCCGAAATACTGCACGAAGATGATGAGCAGGGGCAGAAGGGCCACCAGCGGCAACGCAAAGATCCGGTTGGCGAAATCGAGCGAGATGAACGTGAGGGCGATGCCGGCCAGCGTGGAAAGCAACGCCGCCCGGGGGAGCAGCCACTTGATCCACGGCGCCACCAGGGCGCCCGCCAGTTCGACAAGCCCGGAGAGGAAACAGGCTGCCAGGCCGACGCGCCAGGCGGTCCGGAAATCGTGGGTCTGCCCGTAGACCGGCAGCATGACGAAGAACACGAAGGCAAACAGCGACACGGTGTTAATCCCGTAGGGCAGCGCCGTGACGTCCTCGCGGTTCTCGCGCCGCCCGAGCCGCACGGCCTGCCAGGCGTAGAACAGGTTGCCCAGCGTCACCGAGACAGCCACCCCGGGCAACACGGTGCCGAACAGGAAACCCGGCTCCTGGTTCATGCCGAGAAGCCCGAGCGAGAAGCCCACGATCAAAATCATCTGGACGAGGTTGTCGATGAACAACCCGAAGAACCCGTCCACGTCACGACGATAGAACCATTTCATGGCATGCCCCCCGCAGGTTCCCACCTCGTTACCGCAATCGCCGTCTCTTCTTCAGAAACCGGTGCGAACCTCGTCCTTCTACTCGTTCCCGGAACATCCGATAGTGCTCCTTGACTCGCTCGACATAGGCAACATCCTTGAGAAGGACATCGCGCGCCAGGTCGAGAATCGCGTCCGACAGTTCGGTCTGGGGACTGCCCATGTTCAAGACGGGTCCCTGCAAGAGTTTGGCGTCCTCGCGGTCGCCGTATTTGTACCACTTCGCATAGAAGGCGACGCTTTCCCAGCCCCACGCGACTACCGCCTGTTCTTCCCGGCGGAATGAAGCCATGACGAGAAAGAAAACGCGCCGGCAGTCGCAGCCAGGCTCGTCGCAAAACATCTCCAGAAACCCATAGCTGCCGACCGGCAGCCCGGAATCGGACTGAGGCGTGACCGTGATGCTTCGTGTCTCCCGTTCAGCCACAGCCGGGAAGTAATCGTGAAATAGGCGGAATGGCATTTATCCTCCACTACCTTCGATTCCTGATGCGTTGGTATACGATTTGCCAAGGAGTGCCCTCATCCGGGTCCCGACGACACGCGGCAAGTCTGCGGTCAAGTTCCGCCTTCTGCCCGTTGGTCAGCGAGACCGTCTCCGGAACACGAAGGCCAATGTCGCGTCCCGCGAAGTCATCCTTTTCTATACTCATCAAAGAAGCGTTCATCGACACCATAGGTCTGTTTGGGAATGAGGCCGATTTCGAGACGCTCAAACATATCCACAAGGGAATCACCATCTACGAGTTCAATAGCTGGCACTCCATCACGCCGGGCCTCCTTCTTGGCTTCAAGGGTGAAGGTGCCAGTCGTGACGATTATGCCTCTGTCGGCCCGCCCCATCATCGCACCACGAAAATCTCGAACATGCGAAGGAGTCACAGCCCCCAGGTATCGTTTACATTGGAAGAGAACGGAAAAACTCACAAACGGATTCACCTGCAGCGTCCCTACGCCATCTATTCCGCCGTCGCCTGATTTGCCGGTAACCACGACGTGTTGGAATCCGGATTCACGCAACAACCGCTGGCTCAAACGCTCAAAGCCAGCCGGCGTCAACGATCTGATCACCTCAAGTAACCGAGCCCTGTGATCCTGCAGTCCCATATCTTCGGGTGCCGGTTCGTCGGGGGACGGAGCGTCCGAGTCCTTGGTTACCTTGATCCGGGCGCGTCGCTTCTGAACACTTCTAAATAGTTCGAGTGCGCTAAGGGATGCAACGTCCGCAGATTTGCCTTTCGCTGTGAGACTCCACACGCCTCTCCTTGATGAATCCAAGTAGCCATCCCAGACGAGGTACTGGCGTGCCCAATGAACCTGATTCTTGACTCGTGACTGACCGTTCTTGTTGACGGCCTCCTGTTCTGCTTCGGACACGCCGACGATCTCGATAGAACGATCAACAATTTCAGCAGGAGTACCGGACCCACCAGATTCCGTGAGGAGTTCCAGGATCGGCCTAATGAACCGAATGAACGCGGGACCTCTGGCTTGTCTCATATGTTCACCCCTATTTGTCCGCCCTGCGACGGTTTCCGTAGGTGGCCGTGGCTTCGACCACGCGCATTCCCGGCCGAGGGGGTTCCGATTCGAACACAACGCGTACATGGGCGTGGAACGCCTTGGCCACGCGGCACAACATGCCCAGCGAATGGCCTTCGTCTGCGGGCGATTCGATGCGGCCGATCTGCTATTGATGTTGCTGCGCTGATGCTATGCAATCGCTTCCTTGAGTTTCTCGGCGAGCCACAATTTGATCACGGATTGGCGGGTCACGCCAAGTCGATGGGCCTCGCGATCCAGGGAATGAATCATCCAGACGGGAAAATCGACGTTGACCCGCTTTTGCTGGCAGTCCGGCCGCTTCGCCTTGGTAAGATCCAGATAACGGGTGATGTCCTCTCCCTTTTCAAATTCAGCATCGAAGGTCTTAGCTTTCATAAATCGCAATCTCCTCCTTCCGCGATCGGCGCACGGAGATGATTCTGGTGTTGTCGTCCCGAGGGGTCACAACCGCCGACCAATGTTTCCCGCGAATGGTTCCTATGACTACCGTTCGCGGTTCATCGACCGTTCGAGCCGGTATTTCGACCCTGTCGACATCATTCCACAGCGCCTGGGCCTCGGCGAAATCAATCCCGTGCTTTTGCTTGTTCGCCGCGCTCTTGTCGGGATCGAATTCAAAGTCCATAACGGTATAGAAATTATACCTCGCCCACTGCCAAGTCAATTATCGATTCCGGCCGATGGCCTTTGGCCCTTAAGGCGCCAACAGGAAGGTCATCCTCCGCACAACCGACACGTGGGATTGCGCTGCACGGCGACACGGCGAAAGGTCATGGCCAGGGCATCGAACACGAGCAAGGCGTTCACGAGCGGCTTGCCGATACCCAGCAAGTGCTTAATCGCCTCGGTGGCCTGGATCGTTCCGATCACGCCGGGCACAACCCCAAGCGGACCCCGCGGGCCGACGCCCGGCGTTTCTTCCGGCGGCGCCTCGAAAACGCACCGGTAACAGGCCGTCCGCCCGGGATGCACGGTCATGGTCTGGCCGATGAACTCCCGGATCCCGGCATGTGAATTCGCTTTTGACGAACGATGGCAGGCATCGGCAATCAGGAACTTGGAGGCGAAATTATCCGTGGCGTCGATCACGAAATCGTACGGCGCAAGAAGCGTGGGGGCATTTTGCGCGGTCAGCCGTTCCGGATAGGCATTCACCACGAGGTCCGGGTTCAAGGCTTTGAGCGTGGAGGTTGCCGAGTCGACCTTGCGTTGCCCGAGGGCGGCGGTCGTGTGCAGAATCTGCCGCTGCAGGTTGCTCAGTTCAACCCGGTCACCATCGGCCAGACCGATCGTCCCGACGCCGGCTGCCGCCAGGTACAGGGCCGCTGGAGAGCCGAGCCCCCCGGCCCCGACGATCAGGACGCGACCGGCCTGCAGCCGTTCCTGACCGGCTTCGCCGATCTCGGGGAGCGACAGGTGGCGCGCGAACCGCTGTCGCTGTTCGACCGTAAGCGGCATCGCCTCACCCTCCGCCGGCGAAGGTGAGGATTTCGATCCGGTCGGCGTCTTTGAGCGCATAACCCGCCCGCGCGGCCGCCGGCACGACTTCGTCGTTCACGACCACGGCCACGCGAGTGCCTCCCGAAATGATCGTGTCCACTAGTTGCTGGAGTGTCGGTGAACCCGCGATCTCGCGGGCCTCGCCGTTGACCGTGAGTTTCATCGGCTCAGCCTGCCGTCTTAAGCGCCTGGTCAAGATCGGCGATGATGTCGTCGATGTGCTCGATCCCAATCGAGAGCCGCACCAGTTCGGGCGTGATCTGGCCTTCACGCTGCTGGGCCTCGGTCAACTGCGAGTGCGTCGTGGTCGCCGGATGAATGGCAAGACTCTTCGCATCGCCCACGTTGGCAACGTGCGAGAACAGCTTGAGCGCGTCGATGAAGGCCGCCCCTGCCTTGGCGCCGCCCTTGATACCGAACACGACCATGCCGCCGAACCCGTTGCTGAGGACGCGCCGCGCCACCGCATTCGCCGGGTCGCCGTCGAGACCGGGATAGCGCACCCACGCCACGGCCTTGTGTTGCTGCAGATGGCGGGCTGCCGCCAGCGCGTTCGAGCAATGCCGCTCCATCCGGAGCGGCAGGGTCTCGATTCCCTGCAGGAACATCCAGGCGTTGTCAGGCGAAATGCAGGCGCCCAGGTTGCGCAGGGGCACCAGGCGCATGCGCAGGATGTAAGCCAGGGGCGCGAGGGGCCCCAGGTCGAGGGCATAGCGGATGTTGTGGTAGCTGGGATCCGGCTCGGATAGCAGCGGGAATTTCCCGCTCGTCCAGTCGAACCGGCCGGAGTCCACCACGATGCCGCCGATGGCGGTGCCGTGTCCACCCAACCACTTGGTCAGGGAGTGGACCACAATATCCGCCCCCTGATCCAGGGGTCGTTGCAGGTACGGCGTGCTGAACGTGCTATCCACGATCAGCGGCAGACCACGCGCGTGCGCGACTTTGGCGATGGCCGGGATATCGGCCACATCGAGACCGGGATTGCCGATGGTCTCGACGTAAACCAGCTTCGTCTTCGGCGTGATCGCCTTGGCGAAGGCCTGTGGATCGCGGGGATCCACGAAGTGCGTGCGGATGCCCAGTTGCGGCAGGATGTCGTGGAATTGTGTGTAAGTCCCGCCGTACAGGTTGTTGGCCGACACGAGCTCGTCGCCCGCCTGGCAAAGATTGATGACCGAGTAGAAAATCGCGCTGGTTCCGGACGCCACGGCAAGCGCGGCGGCCCCGCCCTCAAGCGCGGCGACGCGCTTCTCGAGCACGTCGTGCGTGGGGTTCATGAGGCGGGTATAGATATTACCCAGTTCCTTCAATCCAAAAAGATTCGCGGCCTGTTCGGTGCTCCGGAAGACATACGCCGAGGTCCGGTGGAGCGGCACGGCTCGCGCATTCGTGGTGGGATCCGGCTCCTGCCCGGCATGCAAGGCGAGCGTCTCGATATGCTTGCTGATGGTGCTCATAGTGTTGCCTTTTTGTAGTGTAGATGACCAGATTTGCCCTCCAAACGCAAGCCGGATGCAGCGGACGGGCGGAAGCGGAGCCGCGCGGCGGAGCCCCCACGATGCCCCTCGGTTTGACTTGGCCCGTGCTTTTTGGGTTAATACCCACCGCATGAACACCGATCCCCACAAACGTAACCACCGCCATCGGCGGCGTAGTCACCGAAAGGTGCGTGTCGTAGCCCTGACCCTGGCTGGCCTTTCGTTTGCCATGGCCGCCCTGCTGCTGGGCTGGGGCGTATACGAACAAAGTGCCAGCCACCGGCTGTTCGGCATCGGTTACCTGGTTGCCGGGCTCCTTGCCAGCGTCACGTATGCCGTGGCGGCGGGAGTCAACCCCCTGACGTGGCTGCGCGCCCGGCATGCCGAAGCGGACGGCCAGCCGGAAGACTCGCGCAGCGGCATGGCTCTGCTGATCGTGCTCCTGCTCATGGCCCTGCTGTCCGGTACGCTCCTGCACGCGATGGTCCAGACGCGGCAGGACTTGCGGGCAGCCGAATGGCGCCGGGACGGCGTGATCTTGCGCGCGGCGGGCCTCGATGGCGCCCTGGCTACGCTCCGGGCCGCGGCCGTGGGTCGTCCCATGCCCCTGGCGGCGCCCGCCGAAAGCCTGCGGCCATCCGGGGTCGCAGTCCGAGTGCGATGTTTGCCCCTGGACTCCAGCGCCATCCCGGGCGTACTTCGGCGCCCCGACGCGCCGGTCTTCGGAAACTGCTTCGATATGGCCGTTGAGGCCACGACCCAGGAGGGCCGCTCACGGCGCGCCCGCGGCCTAATCTGCCAGACGCCCACCGGTGATCTGCGCGTGCTCGGTTGGACTGAGACGCTCTGACGCCATGATTGACCGCCAGCCATCTGCTGCGCCGTGGGCTCGTAATTCCCTTGGGATCGACGATACGTCCGCGAAACCCATAGTGGTCCGGGCTGTCCGCCGGCTGGGGCGACTCCGGCTCGAGCGCTGCCCGGACGGAGCGCCGGTCGCCGCGCAAAGTCGAACCGCCATCGCCGCGTGCCTCCGCCAGCGCGAGAGTTTCGTCCGATGGGTCGAGGCGCCACTCGCCTCCCCTCGCAAAGCCTTGCGTGTCTTCCCCTCCCTGCTCGACGTCCAACTCCCCTTTTCAATCGAGGACTGCGTGTTCCAGATCGTCGATGCCCGGCCCGCACCGGGAGGGCGATCATCACGCGGCCTGGCGGTGGGAGCCAGACTCACGGACATCGAAAAACGCCTGCAGGGGTTCCCGTCGGACTGGGGAGCCCCGCACGTGCTCGACCACGAAGGCTTGGCCCTCTGGACCCAGTCTCTGGCCGAGATGCCGCCGAGCGCGTCCGGCACAATGCGGGCGGTTGTCTACGAGAGCGATGACCGGTTCACCGTGGTCATCGGGCGGGGCGAGGAACTGCTGGGCGCCCACACGTGGCGGGCTTTCGAGCCGGACGCGGTCATCAGGGCACTGCGCCTGTATGTTCCCGAAGACACACCCGAGTGCCTGTGGGTATGGACCGGGCCGTCCGCCCGCAACGCCGAAGCCGCGCGGGCCCGGCACACCGCCCTGGCCGGACGCTGGCCCGGACCGCTCGTGATCCCGCCCGACCCTGATGCTTTTCTCGCCCGTGCGCTCGCGATCCGTGCGCTCACCGCAGGCCCGTTGCGCTTTGACGCCCGGCAGGGACGCCTCGCTCATCCGGCCGCGGCGGAACGGCAACGCAAGGCGCCGCTGAAAGCGGCCGCCGTGTGCCTGGTCGCGGGACTCATTTTATGCTTGGTGAACGCAGCCTGGATGATCGGCTCAGCCCAGCGGCTGGGCCGGCTGCAGGCGTTGCTCCACGCGACGGCCGCCCGCGCCGCGGGTTCGGAGCGGATGCTGCCACCGGGCCAGGACCGACTCGGGGCCGAACGCGCGCTGGCCGAACGAACCCGGCTCGCGGCGCCGCTTCTGGCTCCTTTCCGTACCCCGGTTACCGCCACGCTCAGCGCCGTCCTGGCCGCAGCCCAAGCCGAAGGGGTCGGCGTGCAGTCGCTCATGGCTACGCGTTCGCGGGTCATCCTCCAAGCAACTGTCCCGACGTGGGCTCACGCTGAACGGGTGGCCCAGCGGCTGCAAAAGCAAGGCTGGAAGACCAAGGTGGACCGCAAGGGCGACGCGAACGGCCGCCTCTCGGCCGCGATCATGGCGGAGGTGCCGCGTGACCTCTGACCGGACGCTGCCCAAAGTGCTCTGGATCGCGGCCGGCACAGCGCTCGCGATCGGCCTGTTGCTCACGATCCGGACGTTGATCGATCTTCCCGACTTCGTGGCACGTCATGGGAAGCGCGTGCAGGACCTGCGTGCCGTGATGGCGATGGAGGAGGCGAGACGGGCCCAGGAGGAAGCCATACGATGCTGGACACGGATCGAAGCCGCCGCGCCGCCGCTCTCCGACGTCCTGGGCCGGCAGTGCCCCGATGTGGTGACCAACGTGGTGAACCTCGAGGCCGTCCCGAGCCTTGCGGGGTGGCTGGTACGCCGGTCGGCCGTCACCGTGGCCGGAGCGCGGTACGACCGGATCGCCGAATTGGAGCGGGCGGGCGCCGCGAGCCGACCGCCCTGGGTGCTGGCCGAGTGCGTGCTGGAAGCCTCAGACCGACCTGGCGTCGCCGCCCGCCTGGAGCTGGTCTTCGAGACCGCGGAGCGGGTCACGAAATAGGCTCAGGACGCCTGCTGCAGCATTTCGCGGGCGTGTTTCAGCGTGACGCTCGTCATGTCGCGGCCGCCGAGCATGCGGGCGATTTCCTCGACCCGGTCATCCTTGGCCAGGCGCTCGATGTGGGTACGCGTCCGACCGCCGGTGACTTCCTTGCTGACGGCGAAATGCGTGCGGCCGAACACAGCCACCTGGGGCAAATGCGTGATGCACATGACCTGATGGTGTTTGCCCACGCGGTCGAGTTTCACACCGATCGCCTTGCCCATGGCGCCGCCGACATTGGCGTCGATTTCGTCAAAGACCAGCACGGGAATGCTGTCATGGTTGGCCAGGACCGCTTTCACCGCCAGCATGACGCGCGAAATCTCGCCGCTCGAGGCGATCGCGCGGAGACAGCGGGCCGGTTCGCCGGCGTTGGGCGCGAAGGTGAACTCGATGCCGTCGAGCCCGGAGGGACCGGGTTCGACGGCATCCAGCTCGACGCCGAACGCCCCGTGCTGAAAGCCCAGGTCTTTCAATTCGCCGGTGATCGTCTGCGCCAGTTTGACGGCCACGCCGCGGCGTGACTTGCCGAGTTTGGCCCCGGCCTGCTCCACCTTGCCGCGGGCCTCCTCGATACGTCGATCGAGTTCGACCAAGCGTTCGCCGCGGGTCTCGAGATCCTGCAACCGCGTTCGTACCCGCTCGAGGAATGCCAGGATTTCCGGGATCGTGGCGCCGTATTTGCGCTTCAGCCGGTGATACTGCGCCAGTCGCTCATCAAGCCACTGAAGCCGCTGGGGATCGGCCTCGATATCCTTGACCCGTCGCTCGACCGAATCGACTAATTCACGGATTTGTACGGCAATGGAGTGCGCCTCGTCGCGCCAGCCGCCGGCCTCAGGAATAAGGGCGGCAAGATCACCCAGTGCCTTCTGGGCGAAGGCCAGCCCCCCGAGCGCAGCCGTCTCGCCGTCCGCCAAGGCATTCCGGATACCATCCGCGAGCTCGAGGATGTGCTGGGCATTGCCCACCTGCCCTTGCTCCAGCACGATGGCCTCGTCCTCGCCTTCGGCCACCTTGGCGTCCTCGATCTCCTTGACCTGGAACTTCAGCAACTCGATCTGCTGGGCCACGTCCTGCGCGTCGGCAGTCTCGAGGCCCTTGCGCTCGGTTTGCAGTCCCCGGTAGGCGTCATAAAGTGCCTCGTAGGAGCCGCGCGCGTCCCATAGGTGCCCGAACGCGTCGAGGATATCGAGTTGGAAGCCCGTGCCGAGAAGCGATTGGTGGTCGTAGGGGCCGTGGATGTCGACCAGGCGTTCGCCCACGCGCTTGAGCACCTGCAGGGTCGTGGCGCTGTCGTTGACAATGCTCTTGCCCGAGCCATTCGGGGCGAGGGTCCGGCGGATCACGAGCTGCCCCTCCTCACAGGCAGGGAGGCCGACCTCATCGAGAATCGCGTCGATGTCCGACGAATCCGCGAGGTGGAACACGGCTTCCGCCACGCACTGATCGGCGCCGGCCCGGATCAGCGACTTGTCGGCCCGCTCGCCGAGCAACAGGCCCAGCGCGCCGATGATAACGGATTTGCCGGCTCCGGTCTCGCCGGTGATAACGTTCAATCCCGGCTCGAACTCGACGGTGATGTCTTCGACCAGCGCGAGATTCCGCACTCGGAGCGTTTGCAGCATGGGCCGGACGATACTAACCGCGGGTCGTGAATTCCAGAGCTAAATGTAGAGTCGTGCTTCTCGCCTTGACGGCAGGCGCTGCTTTGCCGTATTGGCCAGCCCAGTATGCAAGTATCGATCGTCACGCCAAACTTCAACGGCGCCCGCTTTCTGGAGGAATCGCTCCGGAGCGTCCAGGCTCAGCGCGACGCCGGCGTGGAGGTCGAGCACATCGTCATTGACGGCGGCAGCACCGACGGGTCGCTCGCCATCCTGGAACGTCACCGCGCGGCAATCAGCCATCTGGTGTCCGAGCCCGACCACGGCCCGGCCTCGGCCATCAACAAGGGCCTGCGGCTGGCCACGGGCGAACTGGTCGGTTGGCTGAATGCCGACGACCGTTACCGGCCGGGCGCCCTGCGCAGGGCCGCCGACTGGATGGAGCGCCACCCGTACAAGGCGTTGTGTTTCGGCTGCTGTCCCATCGTGGATGAGGAAGGCATCGAGATCCGCCGCGGCATCACCCGCTTCAAGGAGGCCTTCTTCCCGCTCTCATCCCGTTTCACGATCCAGTCCATCAACTACATCTCGCAACCGGCCATGTTCTTCCGGCGCGGCGCGCTGGAGAAGGCGGGACTGCTGCGAGAAGACCTGAAATACGCGTGGGACTACGACTTTATCCTGCGGCTATGGCGCCAGGGCGGGGGGACGCACGTGCCGGGCCCGGCCCTGGCGGAATTCCGGTGGCATCCCGGGTCATTGAGCGGGCAGGGATACGTGCAACAGTTCCGGGAGGAACTGCAGGCGGCGGCCGGGGATGCGGGCCGATTTTCGCCCCAAGTGGTGCTGCATCGCGCCGTCCGGTGGGGCATCGTGACGATCTACGGCCTCATGGCGAGGCGCAGGGCGGCGGGCGCCGCCTGAGTCAAGGCGGGACGAGGTAGAGAGTAACCGCCGGGTTGTCGAACACCTTGCGGAAACGCGGGTCGGCCTTGATATCGCGGACAAAGTAGTCCGGGTATACGCCCAAGTCGGTGATGGCCTCGTCCACCGGGGCGATCAAATGTTTCTTCACAACGATGACGCCGACATCGTACTCATGAAGCATCTTGATCCGCGTGTCGTTGTCGCCTTTCCAGAACTCCCTCAGATGGTAGGCAAGATACCACTGATGCGGCACGGGAAAGAGCCGGTAATTCCCTTCGGGGTACATAAACACCGTACGGGGTGACGTCGGGTGCTTCTTGATGAACTCGATGGCGGCGAGCAGGTCGGGCGAGACCTGACGCAACCGGTAGGTCTTGGCCAGCACCTGGCCTCCTTGCAGGATCGCCAGCACCGCGACAATCGAGACGATCAGCTTCGACCGGGGCAACCGAACCGCCCACTGCACGAATGGCAGGAGCAGGAAGGGGATGCCCGGCAGGAAGAAACGGGCATCCGGAGCTGTGCGCAGAGCATAGGCCAGCGGGAGGCAGTATGAGACGCCCACCAGCAGCGGCCACACCGGCGGGTTGGGAAGACCCGGCGCGACCGACGATCGAGCGGCCCAGACGCGACCGGCGACACCCATCAGCAGGCCCAGCCAGAGTAACACTCCGCCGTAGATGATAAAATTGACCGGCCTTCGCAGATCGCCCGGATGATTGGCAATGATCTCGGCCTCCGTGTCCGTAACCGCCGCGACGTCATGCTTCGCCGGTCCGTTGCCGACGGCTGGCACCGCGGGCGTCGGCGCGGACGCGGGATTCAATCGGGCCTGCCAATGCTTCACGAAATGCTGAAGCTCCGTCACGGGATAATAGTTGGCGTGGGCGTAGACCCTCAGGAACCGGGCCGTCAGCCCCATCGAGATGCCAAGGATGACCACGGCCATCGTCAGTGCCGCGATCAGTCGTGCCGCACGCTTCCGGACCGGTTCCGCCGGATGGTCCGCGTCCTTCACCGGCATCAGCAAGCGCCACGCGAGGAACAAGAAGAAGGCCGGAAGAAACAGAATTGCCGTTTCCTTCATGGCCAGCGACGCGGCCACGAAGATAGAGGCCCAGAGCCAGCGCCGCCGGTCCAGCAGGCAGAATGCCGTCAGGATCTGCGCAGCCACCGGCACGTCCTGATAGAAAGCCACGGAGAAAATGATGCCCATCGGCAGAGAGGCAAGAATGAGCAGGAACAGCAGCGTCGCCCGTCGGTCGCCGCCGCGTCCCCGCGCCAGGTAAAAGGCGGCCACGAGGAACTGGAGCCAGAACACTGTCTGGTAGGTTTGCACGACTGCCACCGAAGGCCCGAGGACGCGGTCGAGCGTCGCTCCAAGGTAGTGCCAAAAGAACGTGTGGGGATACTTGCGGGGTTCAACCCCGCCCCACCCCATGGGGATGTCGGCCTTGAAGTTCGGCGCGGGCCAGGTCTGCTCCTGGCGCACCAGCATGTAGTAGTGCGTGACCTCGTCGCCGATCATGGGTTGAGGCGTGGCCAGGCCGACGACGTAGACGGCCACTGTCGCCACCAGGATCACCAGCGGCACCGCCACGAT
Organism: uncultured bacterium; assembly: GCA_903895695.1. GTDB lineage: Bacteria > Verrucomicrobiota > Kiritimatiellia > CAIKKV01 > CAITUY01 > CAITUY01. The sequence continues at coordinate 67,399 of CAITUY010000031.1, read as the reverse complement.
GGAACCAGGCCAGCGGCGCTTGAGGGACGCGGTCGCGCGGAGCCCAGCCGGCCCCGTTTCAAACGCCGGGGAGACGGCCGCGGCGGGAGACGGGAGGCCCTTGAGGACGGCGACCTCGGCGGCGAGCCGCTCCAGTCGTTCCTCCAGCAAGGCACACCGCTGGGCGATGCGCGTCTGGTTTTCGTGGAACCCCGAGAGCACAATCGAAAAGTGAAACGCGACGAGCACGAGGAATGTAAACACAACCGCGACGGCGGCGGTCGCATACTGGACGCCCAATACGCTCGTGAGAAAGCTGAGCGCCAGCGGGAAGAAAGCGCACATCAGGACGATCAGCCCCGTGGCGACCCACAACAGCGCATAGCGCTCCTTGAGTTGATCGCGCCGGATGGCCTCCAGCGTGACCCCCAGCACGACTACGCTCAGCAACCCCATCAATAGCCGGATGCGGGTCAGGAAGTCCGTGGCCACCAGCCAGTGGAGGATGTACGTGTCGAGCCCGATAACGATCAGCAGGATGCCCGCGACCAACCGGAAGATGCCGGCGGCGGCCCGGACCCGCCGCTCCCACAGGCCGGTCACCGTGAGGACACAAATCACCAAGCCAAGGAAGGTGGATGCAAAGCGCGGCGCGGTAGTCCCACACCACTGGGACACGAAGAACAGCACCGCATCGATCATTTGCTGGGGGTTCATGTTGCGCGGGTCTTCCCTAATGCACCTTGGCAAACCGTTGATTGACTTCGCGCAGCCGATCGACGACCAGGGCCAGGCCTACCTTGATCGCGTAGTAGACGGTGCCCCACGGCTTGATCGACGATTCTCCGGCCGTCCGGAGCCGGAACAGCACGGGGACCTCGCGATAGGCGTACCCTTGCCTCCGCATCAATGCCAACGCCTCGGGCTCGGGATATTCCGACGGATAATAGTTGGCGAAATAATCCAGCAGAGGCCGACTCAGCATCCAGAACCCGGACGTGGGATCGGTGACCGGACTGCGGCAGATTCGCGAAAGGAAGGCCGACAGCACGCGGATGCCAAGGTAGCGGAACCGCGTCGAGACGCGCTGCCGGGTGTTCCCGAACCGGGTCCCGATCACCAGATCGGCGCCGCCCTCGGCCATGGCGGCCATCAGCTTCGGGATCTCCGTCGGGGGGTGCTGACCGTCGGCGTCGATGCGAATCACGTAATCATACCCGTTGCGGATGGCATACTGGAAGCCCGCCTGGACGGTTCCACCCACTCCCAGGTTGCACGGAATGTCCAGAACGGCGGCCCCGCGCGAAACGGCAACCGCCTTGGTGCTATCCTTGGAGCCGTCGCTGATGACGACCGCGCTCACCCCCGGCAAGGCGGCGCGTAGCTCGTCCAGCACACTGCCGACCGATGCCTCCTCGTTGAAAGCCGGGATGATGACCACCGTTCGGGCCAGCAGGGCGTCGGATGAAACAGGGGCATTCATGCGTGTGAATTGAATACCATGGAAGGGGGGCGCCTCCAAGTCTACAGATGCGCCGTGCTCCCTGCGGACGAGAAGTAACGGCGGCTCGCAGTCAGGATGGCTCGACTACGAGCCGCCGGATCCCTTTCGCTCGCTGCGTTCGCGTTCCAGTTCCTGGGCCGCGAGGCGGGCCAGCGTCCGCTGAGTGCTTTCGTGGATCAGAATGATATATTCCGAGATTATAGCCAGCATGGCAAACACGCCGCTGAAGAGAAGGCAGATTAGCCCGACGAGCGACGGCCAACCCGACACCGTCATCCCCCGCCACCGGGCAATCCACGAATACGCCAGGAACACGCCACCGAAACTTACCAGGACGACCGCGATGAATATGTTGATACGCAACGGAAAATACGTGAAGGAGAAGACCCCGTCGAACGCCAGCCTGATCATCTTCCGCAGGCTGTATTTCGACCCCCCCCCCAGGCGCGCCTTGCAGACATAGCGAACCAAGGTCGTCTGAAAACGAAACTGGCCGAGAAAAACCCGCAAATTCCGGTGGCAGTCCGGATGGCTTAGCATCACTTCCCGGACGCGGTTGGTGAGCACCCGGAAATCCGAGGCCCCGGGAACCAGGTTCAGTTCCGGGATCAACAGCCGGATCAGGCGATAGAACCAGCGGGCACTCCATTCTTTGAAGAGCCCCTGGCCGCCCTGCCGCACGCCTTGGACAATATCGATCTGTTCGTTCCCAAGCCACTCCCGGATCATCAATGCCCCGACGTCCGGCGGATGCTGCCCGTCCCCGTCCATCATGAGAAAGGCATCGCCGCGGGCCGCCGCAATTCCGGATCATCAATGCCCCGACGTCCGGCGGATGCTGCCCGTCCCCGTCCATCATGAGAAAGGCATCGCCGCGGGCCGCCGCAATTCCGGATACGAGCGCCAGTTGATGCCCCGTATTGCGCAACAGGCTGACGACCTGTATCGAGGCATCGGCGGAGGCCAGGTTCCGCAGCACCTCGGCGGTATCGTCCGTCGATCCGTCGTCGACCAGGACATACCGGATCATGACGCCGGGAATCCCGTCGAAGGACCGACGCATGCTGTCCAGAACGATCCGGATTGTTGCGCCCTCGTTGTAGAGGGGGATGACGACGCTTACTGTTTTCATGACGTTAGATGCCTAGGGTTTTGGGCGTTGCTTCCGAACATATGGAATCCCGAGTGGAGAACTGGATGGAATCGGCCCGCCACACCACTCGACATACAGGAAGGCTTGCCGCCCCGCGTTAAAATGCTCGATCCGAAGGGCGTGATATCCGGCTTCCAGCCTGACATTCCCATGTGCCCGGTTCTCTCCGAGTTGCCAGCTGTCAATGACAACACGATCATCAAGATACAACCTGACGCCGTCATCGGAAAAGGCGCAGAACGCATACTCGGCTGTCTCGGGCACCAACAGCCAGCCCGTCCACCGGTCTGAAAACCGGTCCTTCGGGACGCCAAAGGCGGGGTGACCCCGCCCATAATTCTTCGACACCTGAAGTTCCGCACGGCGCGCAAGGGGCGTGTTGAACTGTTCTCCGCCATAATACTCCACCCACAGCCCGTAGGGCTGACCGGAATTCTTCGACAGCCAGAAGACGCCGTACCCGAGCACGATCGCCAGGGCGAGCCACGCGGCGGTCGCCGCCATTCGCATCACCAGCGTGAACCTGTAGGTTTTCCTGCTCATCAGCATGCCTCGGACGGGCGGCGTTTCACCGGGGAACCCCCGGCGTCATGGGCCGCCGGAACGGCTCGATATGCTCAAAGTCATATTGGCGAAGCGGCGAACCGTCGCGTGACGGTCCGCATCCGGCAGAACCGCGACGGAGTGACCGGCATCATTGGAATCCCGACTTCCGACCCGATACTCGACATCATAGTCCCGGCCGGCGATCCTGTGAAAATCAAGCTCGGCAGCCACGGTCGGCGCCGTCTGGTTCAGCACAATGGTGACGCCACTCATTCTCATGGCGCCTATCGGCTTCCCGTCCTGCAGTATATTCCAGCCGTAGCGATAATTGAGCACGCGCGCCAACTGCACGTCATCCCATCCGATGGGATCGCTTTCGCGCGGGAGTCCGTCGACCAGCACAACGCACCGGACGGGATGCGGGGACGAGGGAAACCGTGCATGGAGGTCCTGCCAGATGGCTTCGTGCACCTCACGGCGGTCATAGTACCGGGCATACAACTCCTGGTTCATGCGCGCGGCGTTCATGAAGGCATACAGAGCGCCCAAACAGGCCACCAGGCTCGTGAGCAGGCGGCCGTGGCGCCCGACGGCCCATCGCACGGGATATGTGACAACCCAGAAGACGAGCGTCACACCAACGAGCATCAGCATTTCAGCCGTCAGCATGTATTTCATGCTGTGATCCGGCCAGGGAAGATAAATCAGAAAGCACCCCAAGCCGCAGGCGGTCACGAGCAGGATCATGGTCGCCAGGTGCCGCTGGAGTCGATCGAACACCAGGACGTGGCGCCTGAACGCAGTCACCAACAACACGACCGCGCCGACCGACAACCCGTACCCGGCGCGGAGCAGGGGATCCTGTGACAGCTCCCGCCACAAATCCGTGAACGACGCCTGCACGGTGATGAGGTTGAGGCCCCCGTAGCGGTTGGAATACGCATCGGCGACACCGCTCGCCAACGATCGCTGGAACAGGAAGACCATGCCCAGCAAGATCCCCCAGGCTCCCGTCTGGACCAGCGCGACGATCAGGGGAACGCGCAAGTGGCGTCGATGCGTGCGTTGCAGCAGGCGGCAGCAAACCAACACCAGCGTAATCCCCGCGACGGCGACTCCCAGCACGACGGCGGTCTCCTTCGCCAGACAGGTCAGCCCCGCGAGCAACGTGAGCCCGAGTAAGCCCGGCCAGGTGATCCGCTCGGCGTCGATGGCGTGGCTGAAGGCAAGAAGGTACCCGCCCATCAACGCGGTGATCAAAATCTCCTGGCTGTCGGCAAAACAGAAGAGAAGATTCCCGCCGATGGAAACAGCCGAAGAACAGCCGATGACGCACGCCAGGGCCATGCCGCCGGACTGGCTCAACCGGCCGACCATCAGCGACAGGCACGCAATCGCCACCGCCAGCACCGCCAGTTGAAAGCGCGTGTGTCCAACCAGTTCGCCGTTCACATACTCCGGCAAGTGCCGAAGGACATACGCGGGCGACTTCACCGAATAGCGCAACGCGTTGCCGACAAACGACACGGTCATGTAGCCGTAGAACAGCGGCCGGAAACGGCCACTCCCGCGATCGACGGTCACCGACGCCACGACGGCCTCCTTGAGCGACGGGGCGTGCGTCACGGACCGAACCGCTTGAGCGACGCAGCCATTGGCCACTTCCACGCCAAAGGCGCGGTCGACAAAGGCGCCACGGTGCTGGTACCGAAGCAGACCCCACGCAAGGACCGTCAGCCCCAGAAACGAAAGCACCCACCGGGTCCGGCCTGAAAACAGAATCACGCGTCATCTCCGGTCTTGAGATCGTGCCGAAGCCCGGACCACGCCCCAGGCGCTTGGACGAGGCAGCCCGTGGCGAAGATATTGACCGCGGCTTGGGCCGGCAGGGCATCCAGTGGAACGGGGGCGTTCATGGGCGGTCAATGGTAGTGAAATGGGGGCGGCGCTACTCGACGGCGATGTCGATCGCGTGCACCAGTACGCCAAGGTCGCGCTCGAAGCCGTGAATGCCTTCGCCCTCAGGGTCGTAGGGGGCTCGGGAGCGAAGCCGGTAAATGCCGGTCCGGGAGGGAGGTGCCGGCTCTTCCTGGGCGGATGCCAGGCGCGGGATCATGACTTCCGCCTCCGTGTATTTTGAAGGGACGATTACAGGAACGCTGTTCGTTGACCAGGGTGGCTGGATGAGAAGCGTCTGCGCTTCGGCCCGGGCGGCGGCCGCGTCCAGGACGACACGGACCGAGCCGCCGACCGGGGGCACGGGACCGACCACGCCGCTTCCTTCGCGGCTCCACATGGCGGGCACCTTGCTGCCGCCCGGCGCGGTTAACGACATCTCTGCCCGCCCCCAAGGCCCGCGCAGGGCCAGAGGTCCCCCGTCGAAAATCTTGTGAAGTGCAGGCGGCGCCCGATCGGGCGACAAAGGCTCGGCCCTGAGCAACGTCACGCTCACCGTGCGCAAGGCCCGCTCCGCGGGCAACGCGCCTTTGCTCTTCACGCGATCGAGCGTCACGGATCGCATGCCGGTTTCAACCAGGGCCAGTTCATCTTCAACGCCGGGATTCGCATAGGCGGTCACCACAACAACCGGCTCGCGTCGAGCAATTCCGGAGAGCCACCGCATGAGTTCCGGCACCTGCTTCCGGGCGCTTTCACCCAGGCCGAGGGCCCGCGTTTTGCCGTCAACGGCCAGCGGCACACTGTAGGGATAGTAATCGAACAGCGTCAGGCGGGAACCAAGATCCTGGCGTAGCCCGGCCACCCACGCATCCGCGCCCTGATCCACGCGGACCCAGTAAGGTGCCGGCCACCGCAGCGCATTGGCCGCGCCGGCGGCCATGAGGGCGGCACTGATGCCGCCGATCGCCCAAGCCCGGCGTCGGCCGCAAGCGGCAGCCCAGTGGGCCACGGTTGCCGCACCGGCGGGAATCACAACCGCGCACCCCATGACCAGCAGGGGTAATAGGCGCCTCTGGCTCCACAGCCCCATTTGTTCCGCGCCCTTGAGGTATGCGAACACAGGGGCTATCGCCAGAGTCCCGGCCAGGAGAAACCGTGCGCGCCACGTCCCGCTCCAAAGCACGCACCCGGCCCCTAACGCCAGCAGGACGCCGAACGGCCAGCGGATTCCGCCCCAAAGCTCCCGCAGACCCTCCCGCACCAGTGGCGCTTCCGACCAAACCCGGAGCGCCAGGGCCATCGGAACGACCGCCACAATCGCGAACACTACCGCACCGAGGATGGACGCTAGCGACCGGCGCCGGTCTGCCCACCGCAGAAACAGCGGCCGGGCCATGACGAGTCCGACCATCGCCACCAGGCAAGCGCCGGCGAAAACCGTGGCGATCCGGTGTGAGGCACTGACCTTGAAATTGAGCAGGAAGTTCCCCAGGCCCAGGCCGCCGTAGGGTGCGCACACCCAGGCGGTCATGACGATCAGGGGCAGGACTCCCGCAATGAAACACAATCCGCCGCCCAGGAGACGGCGACCGACACCAGTCTCGGCGCCGATCAGCAGACTGGCGAAAACGATTGAGGCAGGCACAAACAGCACCGGGTGAAAGCTTGTCGCCAGCCCCAACGCAAACGAGCCAATGAAGAACACCGCCCGCGAAGTCGGTGCGCTCAGCACGCCAAGCACTGCCATACCGATCAACACGGAACCCACCGACTCGGCATAGAAACCGCGGAAGCACCAGGTCAATACGGGCGAGCCAAAGAACAACGCCAGCGCCAAGGCGCCGCCAAGCGGGCCGCCACCCCGGGTGGCGACAACGAACATCGCCAACAGCAGCAGGCAGCCGCAGATGGGAACGAAGTAATCATAAGCCGGTCCCGGGACCAGCCGGTCAAACCACACCGCGCACAGCGGCAGCAGCGGGTAGAAGAACGGCTCGGTCTCGCACGAAGCGAGCGAACGCACAAGGAACGACCGGTCACGGCTATTGCGCTCGTCCATGGAGGGAAGCATCATGACACCCAGTCGGCATTCCCTTGGGACCTCCCTTAAGACCCGATCGACGTCATGGAAACCCCGACCCGCGCCGAACGCTTTGCCCATCAACCGATAGGCGGAGTGGTCGAGCGCCGTGAACGCGTCTTCGTGCGGCCTGAGCAACACAAAAAATGCACCCACCAGCAAAGCCACCATGGCGTACCAGGCGCTCCGTGCCGCCATGCCGATCCGGGGGTCGTGTGGAGTCATGAGTTCAACGTCGTGCTCTGCGTTTACCGCCACGTCAATAGTCTCCGCGTCATCGCGACAGTCGGTCACCCGCCGCGCAAGAAACTAAGCGTCGGACCCCATTGCGTTGCGGCGTACAAGCCGAGAAACAATAAGGCAAGGACGAGAGCAGCGAATTCAACGGCTACTCGGATATGTAATCGGCGCATAAGTCAGATCTGATGCGATGCATTGGGCTACATCATCACCCGTCTTGCCGGTACAGGCCATCCGATACTTTGCGTAGCAACCCGCGGCGCACCAGGTCGGCGATGGCCGCACCCTCTTCTTCGGTGGGGGTCAGCAGGAAAAGCCATTTGGCACCGGCCGCCATCATCTGGCTCCGTAAATCATCCCCATCCCTAATGGTCGGCAAGAACACGGGGCGACGCCGCAGTGACGGACCATAAAGCAGGTACAGGGGATCATTGTCACCCATCCGATAGGCGACGACCGCATCAATCGGGAGACGGGCCATCTGGACATCCCAGCCTGTCATCGGGCTCCGTTCCTCCAACGGTCTCCGCCTCTGCGCGCGCCACTCCTCGTGCCGGTAATAGCCGTTGTTAAGCGTGCCGACGACGTTGAGCAGGCACATCAGGGCGGCCAGCCAGATAAACGCGCGGCGAATATCGGGATTGACCATCTCCCGCAGGGCAATCCCGACTCCAACCACAAACAGGACGGGCGCCCAAAGAGCGAACCGCATGTTCCACGGATCGGGATTGACCGAGCCGAAGAGCAGGGCGAAAGACAGGCCGAACGTCAGCGCCAAACGCCTGAACCAGGCATCACGCAACGCCAGTGCGGATAGCGGAATGCCGCAGACAACGACGAACCAGCCCCAGCCGGCCATGTTGCCCAACTCGGGGTTGAAGGGTTGTCCCGCATCCCAGAGCTTGTTGCCCACCAGCGCCCGCGTCGTCGACGCGAGTGAATGCAACGAGAAGGAACCCTGTTGATAGAGCCCTTTCATGCCGGGCAAGTGCCACGGGCCGATGGTCGCGGCAACCGGATACAGCGGGTTCCCGAAAAGAAGCACATTGCGCGCATACCAGAAGCCGGCAAGAGGAGCAACCGCGACGGCCGCCATCAACAGCCACCGCCGGTCGCTTCGTGAACCGGCCCCCATGATTGGTAGCGCCGCCCGATGCCGTTGCCAGAGGATCCAGCCGAACAGCGGCAGCAGACCCGCGACCATGGGCACCAGGTAGGGTTTGACGCCCACTCCCCACGCGACGGCGACCACGGACCAGAATAGGCGGGACGGGTCCGGACCGGCATCGCGGTCCGCCTCGATCCATACGGCCAGCAACCAAACATAGACCGCCGTGACGGCCAGATCATTCTTGCACGAGACCGCCTGCATCAAGATGGCCGGCGTCAATGCGCAGGCAAGGGCCAGGCCCGCCGCCTGCCGTCGGGTCAACGACGCGGCCCGCGAGAGCGCGAAGACGCCGCCCATCGCTGCCGCGTAGGGCACGAGGCCGGGGAGTTCGACCAAGGCGTCGTGATGGAAGAACACGGCGACCCAGGCCTGCAGCAGTTCGAAATTGGCCGGCCACCAGCAGCGAAGCACCGGCGTATTCGGCATGACCAGCCGGCCTTCGCGGACCCAGTCGGCGACCCGTGGCAAATGGTAAACCAACGCATCGTAAACGTAAGGCGGCAGGAACCAGATGTGGACCAGTTGCCGGGTCAATACGACCGTCGCGACTGCAGCCAGCAAGCACGCCGCCGCAGGTGCCGCCTTTGCCCCATGGCGCATCGCCCGCCAGGAGCACGCCAGACAACCCATGCCCTGGCGCAGCAGGGGACGGCCCAGGGCCGCAACGATGACCGCGACAACGAGTGACAGACCCGCCAGCGGCCATGGCCGCAACCAGCCCAAGCCCCCCGCGCCCAGCATCTCAAGCGTGGTCACCGCCATCCACCCCAGGGCCAGGGCGCAAGCATTCAAGGACGCCCGCGGCAGCGGGAAGCGTCCCACCAGGGCCAGCGCCGGGATGACGTTCAGCGCGCCGCAGGATGCCATCATGGCGAACGCCGCAAGTAGATGCGCCGTGCTCACCAGCGATCCTTCCAGGGAGGCTTGCAGAGATAAGGGGGACCCAGGACCGTCCGCGGCGGGATCGGGCCGCCACACCATTCGACGCGAAAACGGGCTGCCCCCCGGAAGTTGCAGAATTCCACGCCCAACTCGTGGAACCCGGCGCTCAACTCTCGGCTGGCCGATCGGCCGCTGCGATAGAAATCCTGCTCCCTCCAGTTGTCGATCAGCGGCTGGCCATCGATCCGGATGCGAATCCCATCATCGCTGAGAGTGGCAAAATCGTACACGGCTGTCTTCGGCACGTATAGCCGTGCCTTGATGCGCATCGAATACCGGTCGCGGGAGACGAACGGCGCCGGGCGCCCCTCGCACCCATATTCGAGACGGCGCAGGCAGCAGATCCAGCGCGCTTTCTGAAAGGCCTCGCCACGGTAGATGGTAGCCACGGCGCCGCAGGGCGACAACCACCCGTAAAGCCAGAAAGCCGTCCGCGCCAGGAGCGCGGCCGCTGCCAGCCAGGCCAAGGTACGGCCCCACCCCGCCGCTTGGATCCCGATGTGCCGCCAGGTCGTCTTCATGCCGGACTACCGCGACCGCCAGAGGGCGGCCCATCTGCGACTCGTTTCAACGCGCCGCGGGGTGTTGATGCGCAGCAAGACAACCGCCAACCCCCGCAGGTAGTAGAAGTACTGCATCAATCGCCGCCAACTCACCGGCCGGGTGTGCTGGGTGCCGACGCGCACGATCTCGATGAGTTGGGCCTGCGTCCGCGACGAGCTCTTTGCGTCCGGCGTGTAGCGCATGCGCGACAGGACGGCATCAATGATGCCGGCGTCGTATTTTCGGGCGAACCGCAACCAGAGGTCGTAGTCCATGGCCAGATGCAGGTCCGGCTTGAGCATGCCAACTTCGCCCAGCAGCTGCCTCCGGAAGAATACGCTCGGCTGCCCGAGAATAGAGTGGTTCAGCAGCTTTGCCCGACTGTACCGGCGAGGCTGCGTGGTGGTGTGTAGGGTGCCGTCGCTCGCAATGAGGCGCCAGCCGCCGTAGGCCCAGAGGGTCCCCGGATGCTGATCGAAGAACGCCATGACCGCGCGGAGTGCGCCGGGTTCGTAAAGGTCGTCCGAGTTCAGAAAGGCCACGACGTCCCCCGTGGCCCGGGCCCAGCCTTTGTTGATGGCGTCGGACTGCCCGCCATCTTTTTCGCGAACCGTCGTGAGCCGGATGCCCTGGGCGGTGAAGCGGGGGATGTACTCCTCCACAATCTCGCGGGTGCCATCGGTGGACAGCCCGTCCATGACGATGTACTCCAGCGCGGGCCCCAACTCCTGCGCCAGGACGCTGTCGAACGTCTCGCGGATGGTCTTCGCCTGGTTAAACGTGGGCGTGACGACGCTGATGTTCATGGCAGCCTTTGTTCGCAGGCCCGGTTCATCGTGGCGCGCCCACTCCCCAGGCGGATAACAACCGTACGTATTCACCGACTACGACAGGCGGCGAATAGGCCCGCTCGGTCTTGGCGCGCATGCTTTCCCCGGCCCGCCGGCGCAACTCGGCATCGCCGAGGAGCCGCGCCACCTCGTCGGCGAAGGCCGGCGAGCCGGGATCCACAGTCCTGCACAGCGTGCCTTCAAGCATTTCGGGCATTCCCCCATTCGGGCTGGACACCACAGGCTTCGCGCGGGCCATCGCCTCCAGCAGGACCGTGGGGAAATTGTCCCACCGCGACGGCAGGATCACGACCCAGGCGCGGCCATAGGCCCGGGCCATGTCGGCCGGACTCAACACGCCCAGAAACCGGAGATGGGACCGATGTTCGCCCATCTGCTCGATGAGCCAGGCCTGGAGGGACCCCAGGCCGCGGGCATAGGAGTCATCGCCGGCGATCTCGAGAACCAGCGAGGGAAAACGGGGAATCAGGCGATCGAGCAGCGCCCGAAGGTACTGGATGCCCTTCCGGATCTCGAGCCGGGCGGGAAGGAAAATCAGCGGGTCCGCGGACTCATCCGCCGGGGAGGCAACGGCCAGCGCCGGGGCCGGGTTGGGCACGACCCCCCGCTTGGCGGGCAGCCGAAGCCCCTGGCGTTCCACTTCCTCAAGCATGCGGCCGCACGGGGCGATGACCATGTCCGCATCCTGGATGGCGCGGCGTTCATGCAGGGTCTGCTTCCAGTTCCGGGCATGGGCGAGGCGGACCGTCAGCCACTGCCACGGCCGGTAGACCTGTGCGTTCTGCACGATACGGATCGGGTTGCTGCCGTGGATCCTGACGACCACCGGGGGCCGGTTGGCGCAGGAGAACAACGCCGACGCCTCCCCGTAGTGATCCGCCCCCTCGATGACATCCGCGCGATGCCGGGCGGCAATGTCCAGCACCTCCCGGGCGATGTGCGGCGCGTACATGTCCTCACGGCGGTACAGCCGGTACACCACGCCCCAGGGCCCCTCCTCGCGCGCAGGCAGATCGTTCCACCGGCCGGTCACGACGGTTACACCGTGGCCCGTCGCGCGCAGGCTCGCGGCCATGTTGGCCACGTAGCTGCCGACGCCGCCCGCCTGCGGCGGGAATTCAAAACAATGGAAAAGAACGTTCATGGCTGTTAGAGTGCCGTCCCATGGCAGGCGTACCAACCCACGACGCTTCGGTCTCCCCGCCTGCGGGCGAGCCCGTGCCCGGCTGGTTCGGGCTGTGGGCGGAAGATTTCCGCACCCACCAGTGCAAACTGTTCGAACAGGGCTTCTGGGCCATCCGGGTCCACCGGTTCGGCCGGCGCATCCAGCGAATCCGCCCGCGCCTCCTCCGGGCTCCCTTTTCCCTCGTCTACCTAGCCGCGGCCCGCTTCGTCCAGTGGACATGCGGCATCAGCATCCATCCGGCCGTCGAGCTTGGCCGCCGGGTTCGCATCTGGCACCACAGCGGTATCGTCATCACAGCCGTGCGCATCGGCGACGACGTTCACATCCGCCAGAACACAACGATCGGAAGCCGCCGCGCCGGCGAGCCCGACCGCCTGCCGATCGTGGAAGACCGCGTGGATATCGGGTGCGGCGCATGCATTCTGGGTCGCGTGACCGTGGGCCACGACAGCGCCATCGGGGCCAACGCCGTGGTGCTGGAAGACGTGCCGCCCCACTCCATTGCCATCGGTGTCCCGGCCCGCATCATACCGCGCCCGCCCTCCTGAACCGCCCCGTGACCGCATGCCAGGCGATCGACGCCGCGAACCGCGTGCGGTCGCGGCCGGTTCCACGGCAAGGCCAGCCACTTTCGCGGCACTTCCGCCAGACCCAGGTACCCAGCGGCGCCGAATTCATGCAGAGCCGCTCCCAGACGCCACCCACGACGCCGAGCAATGCGGCGCGGTCAAAGGCCTGCCGCGTCTCATTAGCCCTTACAAGCCCCTGCAACCAAGCCTGCGCGCGGCAGATGTCCGACCGACTCTCCATACGGTCCCCGCTGCCGACGGCCACGTGGAACGCCAACTCGGCGGGCGTGGTCTCTATGCCCAGGCGGGTCAGCGACCGGCCTACAATGCTCGCGGTCTGCTCCCGCATGTCGGTGCCATGGCGCGCCCGGACGCTGTTCGCGTGCATGCGCAGGGCCAGCAGGCAATCAGGGTGGTTGTCCATGTCCCCCGCCTCCAACACGCGCCACCACAGATCAAAATCCTCGCTGCGGGTGCAGGCGGGATCGTAGCGCAACCCGCGCCGCTGCAGCCACTCGCGCCGGAGCATGACGCTCGGGTGACACACCGGGTTGCCGAACAGCATGAACGCACGGACCGCGGACGGCGAACAGGGCGCCCGCCATGTCCCCGTGATGGCCCCGAACAGTTTTACCGATGAACCGCCCCCGGCAATTGCGGAGTGCCGATCCAGGAACTCCACCTGGCGGCCGAGCCGGTCCCTCCGGCATAGGTCGTCGGCATCCATGCGTGCGACGAACTCACCGGTAGCCAGATCCAGCCCCCGGTTCAGGACCGAGGCCACCCCCATGTTCCTGTCGCCGGGCACCAGGCGCAACCGGGTGTCGTGAACCCCCGCGACAACCCCGGCCGAGCCGTCCGTGGAGGCGTCGTCCAGAACCAAAAGTTCGAAATCGGCGAAATCCTGCGCCAGGACGCTGTCCAGCGCGGCGCGCACGAACGGGGCCGCGTTGAACACCGGCACGAGCACGGTTACGCGCGGCACGCGTTGACCTCCGCCCAGATCTCGCCCCACTGGATCTGCACGTGGCCCACGGCGAGTCCGGCCGCGGCCATCTCGGCGCGAAACGTCGCTTCCGTGTACTCCGTGTAGTGCCCTGGGTCGCTGTAGAACGGAACCCCCAGTTCCTGTTTCAGCGGCACCAACCAGTCGCGATTGATCATGGGGAGCCGGATCAGGAAACGGCATGGGCCGAATGTATCCGCCAATTTCCGCAGAAACACAACCCGGTGTTCGAGATGTTCCAGGACATTGGACAACACGATGACCCCGAAGCGCTCATCCGGCAGTTCGCGCGTCGCGTCCCCCGCCACGAATCGTAGATTGGCATGGACGAAACGTTCCCGCGCGGCCCGCAGACTTTCGGCATCGATGTCCACACCCGTCACGATGGCACCGGCCTCGGCCAGGCTGGCGGCGACCGCGCCGTAGCCGCACCCGACGTCGAGCACGCGGGCGCCCGGGGCGATGCGTTCGACAAAGAACCGGTGGTAGGCCGTCAGGCGATGCTTCGGGTGGATTCCCCCCTCATAACGGATTCCGCACTTGTCGATCTGGTTGCGCAGTTGGTCGTAGTCATCCAACAGTTCCAGGAGCCCCGCCTTCGGCTTGCCCGCAGCCGCCGCATGGAAGGCCAGCCGGCAGCACTGCCGCCGGATAGGACCGGGAATCAGCCGGAACACACGCACCAGAATCTGCCAGGCCATTTCTTTCACGTCATCAACTCCTGAAAGAGCGAACGGTGCCGGTCCAGCCAGGGCTGCACGTCAAACCGCTCCGCGGCCCGGCGGCGGGCGGCCGCCGAATAGCCAGGCAGGTCCGCCAGCACGGTCCGCACGGCGGCCGCCAGCCCCGCGGCCGGCGGCGTCTCGATCACGTCCCAGCGTTCCTCACCGGGAACGCCCACGCCCGCCTCGGGTCCCACCAATTCGGGCGTTCCCCCCGTGGCCGAATACACGACCGGCAAACCACAGGCCATGGCTTCCACTACGAGCCGGGGGCAGTTGTCGTTCACCAGTGGGTGAAGCAGCACGTCAGCCGCATTGAAGAGCGCGGGGGCTTCCGCCTGGGTGTAGACGCCGGAAACGGTCACCCGATCGCCGACGCCGCAGCGGGCGGCGCATTGCCGTATTTCGTCCTGCCCCGCCCGCTCCTCGGACCGCCACAGGCACCGGCCTGCGACCTGCAGCCGGACATCCAGTCCGGCCTGCCGCAGGCAGGCCAGGGTGTCGATCGCTGCCTGGATCCGGTAGAAGGCTTGGTGAGAACCCGCCAGCAACAGCAACCGACCGTCCCGCGCCGGACGCTCAACACGACTGAACACCCGTGTGTCAACCGGGTTGTACAGCACCTCGCAAGCCCCGCGGCGCCCCCCCAGGAAACGTTCCGCGGCCCGGCGGCAGAACTCGCTCTGGTAGAGGACGTAGTCGGCCTGCTCGTGAGCCTGGCGCAGCGGGCGGTTCAAGACCTTCCACCCATCCCCGCACCATCCGGGATAGGCGACCCCGTTCTGGTTCAATACGAAAACCGCCCCAGTCCGCTTGGCCGCGGCGATCAGGCTGGGCGCGTACGGCGGCAAGGCGCTGCTGACCAGGTAGAGTAGATTGGGGTACTGCGTTTCGTTGGGGAAAATCGAGGCCAGATCCACGCTCTTGAGCATCCCGCCGATCGACCGGTCCCGGGCCTGCTGGATCAGGTCATAGCCATAGTAGACGCGCACGGCTGAACGATCAGCCCCCGCCCGCCAGCGGCGCCGTTCGACCGGCCACTGGCGGAGATTCTTCCACAGTAGGTAGAGCCTGTCGTTCCAATGCAACATGTCGCTCATGGCTGGAAAGCCTCAGTCCTTGCGCACCAACAGGCTGTGTTGCCCCCCGTACAGGGACAGGCCGTCCGGGATACTGCGCCTGGACACGCCGATGCCTTGGATGCGGAACCCCGCCCCCCGGGCGACCCGCGCGGCGCGGGCCGGCGAGATCAGGAGGTTGATCTCGTTAACCCGGGCCGGGATCTCCCGGTACCCGCGGGGCCACAAGCGCAGTCCCGCCGCAAGCCGGTCCAACAGGTAGAGGCAGGCCGCGCTCCGGTTCTTCGAGAAATGGCACCACCGCCCGAAGTAAAGAATGCCGACGCCGCCGGGCTTCATCACGCGGTACGCTTCCGTCACGTAGCGATCGAAGACCGCCACGCGTTCGACGTGCTGCAGGACGACGAACGAATACACGACGTCAAAACTGTCACTCGGCAGAGGCAGACTCTGACCGTCGCCTTTGACCAGGGTGGCGTTCTTGATCCCGCGCGCGGCGAGTTCCTGCAGCACCAGCTCATTGTTATCGTGAACGTCAACCCCGGTCGCGGCGGCGAAACAACGGCTGGCTGCCGCCAGCAGGCGTCCTCCGCCGTGACCTATTTCAAGAACCGTCCTGGACTCGGGCTCCCGAATGTACGGAGCCAGTGGCCTGAGGATGTGGAGGGCCATATCCCACTGCCCCCTGACGAATGCGGTGTCCGCATCGGCCCCGCCATGAAACCACGTGAAGAACGAGTCGCGCCCTTCCTTGGCGGCGAGGCCGATCTCCTCGCCGAATCCGACCACATGCCCCCGGTTCTCGATTGTCTTGCCGACCGCCATGTGACCTCCGTGCCGACTCCCCCTCAACCCGGTTGCGGGTTGCTTTCCGCCGCCAGGTTCCTGGCTACCGCCAGGTACCGTCCCGCAATCGCGTCAATGCCATCGACGTGGATCAGGGCCCGAAACTGCGCGTAGTGTGCTGCCAGCCGGTCCAGTTGACCGAGCACATCGGGCTGCCCCTGGAACGGCAGCCCTCCAAAGCCCACCAGCGAACCGTGCCCGCCATCGTCCAGGTAAAGCGCCGGCAACCCACACGCCAGCGCCTCGAGCAAGGCATTCGAGCAGGGATCTGCCTGACTGGCCGTGATGTAGATATCGTGCTGCCTCATGAGATCCGCCAGATCCGACGATGGCAAGGCCTGCACATGCCTGATGTTCTTGAACTCCTGCTGGACCCGTCCCACAAAGGTGTACTCATAGCGGCTCCAGTCCAGGGCCTCATCGAGATACCGGTAGAGACTGCCTCCCTTACGGGGATTATCCGACCACGCGGAGGAAATGAGGCGCAGCCGTCTCCCACTCGTCTCACTATGGCTGGCAGGCGAGTGGAAGAGCACCGGGTCCACGGCATTGCCGATGATCATGGGCCGTCGGAACGTCAGCCCATGTTCCGCCATGCGCGTCATGCACCAGGCCGACTGGAACACGGTTGCGCCCGCAAAGCGCCGGTTCAGGTTCCAGATCTTTTCATCTTCCGCCCAGTCGGTCCCGCGGTAGAGCGCGATGGGACCATCCACCCGGTGGATCATGCGCGCACCGCCGCGACTGATCGCGCTATCGAAAGCGGCGATGTCGAACCAGGCCGAGTTGCAGATATGAACATCCGCCGACATGCTGTTGACCCGGACCGCGACGCCGCGACGCTCCAAGGCGCCGCGAAGCGCCAGCATGAACTGGTTCCCTCCACCGTAGGGCGGCTTGTGGAACTCATGCCAGAGGGAGATGACCGGTTCCTGCCGGGAGCGGCGGACAAACCGGCTGAACCAGCCGCGCCCGGGACGCTTCAGTGGAGCACGGACGGCGCCCGACGCCGGCGGGGTTCGGGCCCCTGAGGATCCACGAAATACGGAAACGGACTCGATATCGTCATATACCTGCCGCCAGATCGCGGCGATTGCCCGCGGCGTATGGGTTGCCAGCACACGCTCGCGATGTCCTTCCACCGTGCGCGCCAGCGTCGACTTGTCCATATCGCGTGTCACGGTGTTGACGCCCTCGTCGATGGACGAGAACAGGCACTCCGGTTCCAGCAGGTCCGGCGCCATCCCCACTCGCGTGCTGATGACTTTCGTACCGCAGGCCGCGGCCTCCAACACCGCGCGCGGCCCGCCCTCCCACCGGCTGCAAACCACGGTCGCGTCCATGGCATGGTAGAGTGCGGCCACCCGCTCTTGCGACAGGATGTTCGCGGAATAATCGTCGCCGTCGATGTTCTTCCCCGCAAACGCGAAAGGCACGCCCCGCCGCGCCAACTCCCGGCGCAGCCAGTGCCGCCGGGGTCCGGCCAGCAGCACGTGGATTCGGCGCCCGCTCGCGTGAACGGCCGACGCAATTTCCGCCAGCATCTCGGGCGCCTTTTGTGGCTTCGGCCGGCTCAAGTCGGCGCCCAGCGTATCCCGCATCATGTTGCCGATCACGTAGGCGTCCGGCGGAATTCCAAGTTCGGCCCGCAGTCGCTCTTTAAGGTCGCCGTTGGCTATGACGGTGTAGACGGCCGGATCGACGGCGTACGGAACCATACGGCACGGGAGTCCAAGCGTGCGTAAATCCTTCAGCGCTTTGGCCGACATGCCGATCCATAGGCCGATCCGCTCGGGCCCTTCGGCCATGTCGGGGTTCTCGAACAGCTTGAAAAGATCGTTGCACATGTGGCAGACGATGCGCTTGCCTTCCAGCGACTTCCGCGGCACGGTCAGCAGGGGCTCATCCCAGACGGAATGGACGACCTCCGCCTCGCCCAGCGGCACCAACGTCACCAAGCCGTCCAGGGCCTGCAAGGCGGTGCGCGTTACAGCCAGATCCTGATCCAGCGCCCAGCCACTCTGGTCCCCGCCCATCAGGTGTACTTTGATCGGTTTCCCCATGCGTTCCGTTTCCTGTAGCAACCGTGCCCCGGGCCCGCCTTCAGGCGTTGTCTTTGCCCTGCCGGCCGACGCCCTCCATCATCGCGCGCACCACGCGCGCCGCCGCTTTTCCATCCACGTCGCCCATGAGCCGTTGACTGGCCGCTCGTCGCTGGGATTGCAACTCAAGCGGATGCTGCAGGCACGCCGTCAACGCCTCGACCACCTGCGCGAAATCGGTTGCTCGATAGAAAGATTGCGACTCCATCATCTCTTTGTAGTGTTCGCCAACCACACTCTTGATGGCGTAACACACGCCGGTCGGTGCGCCCTCGTCGTACAGCACCGAGATGGCCGGCCGGCCATTGACAACGCTGTCCAGCAGGATGGTTCCCGCATTGGTAACGACGCAATCCACGTGCTGCAGCATGAGCGCCAGCACGTCCAAATCTTCATAGCTCGGGACTTGAAGGAAGACGCCCTGGCGCGGCTTTGAGAGCAGGAGCGCATACCGCTCGCGCCAGCATGCGTCCTTTGGATGCGGCCTGAAAATGAGATTCATCCGGCTGTGCCCGTCGCCGTTTTCCCACCATTCAACCAGTCGCTTGAAGAAGGCCGGCTCGTACGGCGCGTTCGTGATGGAATTGCCGGTCACCAGGACACACGGCTTGGTCGCATCAAGCCCGAACCCGGCGATCAAGCTGAGGTAGTCCGCGCGCGATCGCCGCCGGGCAAAGATATCCGACTGCGGCCAGCCCGTGACGGAAATCACCTCCGACGCAATGCCGTGGTAGCGCTCCAGATCCCCCTTCATGATCTCGTTCTGGACGATGTACCGGCGCGCAGCGGGATACACGCCCCCCTTGCCCACCAGGTGGTCCCAACTGGCTATGTAGCCGACCAGGGGAATACCCAACCGTTTGGCGCCGACAATAAAGGGCACGGTCGTCTGGTGCTGCAGGTGACTGGTGATGACGGCGGACGCGTTGTCCTGAAGGTAGGAATAGAAACCCGGCCACAGATGCCTGCCGCGGCCGTATAGCCAGCGGAACATGAAGTCGTAACAGGCGGCCCATCTGGGCAGCAGGCCGATGTTGTCGCTGTTCAGATAGCCGTTCGAATGCCCGCGCTCCATGCGTTCGCGGTGGAACCCGTACTTGAGGTTCAAACGGATCGCAACGGGCAGAAATCCAATCTGCCGATCGAGAGCAGCGTCCCATCGACTGGCCAGGCGGTCCTTTAAGCCGCCCATGCCAACCCCGATTTCCGGCAGGGACCGGATCCGGACACTTTTCACGCGCGACTGCCACGCGGCGTGCTCCCGGATGTCGAAGGTCGCGGCGATCTCGAGATTCCCCTCGAGCTTCTCGGCCAGCATTTCCGCTATCCCGCAGTCAAACATGACCCGCGATGAAAGCGGATCATGCACCGTGAGAATGACTTTTCTGGAATCCCCCCGCATGGCTACCTCGTCAATCTTGCAGTATCAGGCACGCCGGCACACCCCTCAACGCCAACGAAGACAGGTCCGGCACAACTCCGGCTCATGCCCGGGGTCAACGCGGACGTTCTTTACGGCCGTCCGGAATTGCCGGTACCGTGCACTGCGCCAGATCTTCTTCAAACTGTTCTCCATGACATTCCCCATGACTTCCACCGCATCGTTGTCGTAGCAGCAGGGGACCACGTCGCCGTTCCAGTAAATGCCAAGATGACGGTAGATATCCGTGCAGGGCTTGGGGATGAAGTTGGGCGCATATTCGGCCTTGGTGGGCGCCAGGGCCGGGACCGATTCCCTGAACCCCTTGACGAAGAACAGGATGCCGATCTTCCCGGCCAGAAGGCGGGCGGCCTCGACTTCGTGCTCGTTGTTCTGCATGGCAATGAACTGCCACTCGATTCGGGTCCGCTTGCCCCGGTGGGCCTCCACCACCAACCGCATGTTTTCGTACACGGCCGCAAACTTGCCGCCCACCCGGTTCTTCTGGTAGGTCTCCTCGGACGCCCCATCGACGGAAAACCGGATGAGATCGATCTCGGCCTCCGCCAGTTCCTGGATCATGTTGCCCGAGAAGGCCTGGCCGTTGGTGTAGATCGCCACAAACAACCCGTCCTTCTTGAGCTGGGCTGCGAAAGGAATCGTGTTCACGTTCAGGAACGGCTCGCCCTGAAAGTAGAGATACGCATTCCGGATGCCGAACCGCTTCAGTTCGGCGCGCACCCGTTCGAAGGTCTCGGGACTCATCACGCCCATGCGGCGCTTCATCAGGCTATGCGCGGCATTCCCATGCGTGGCCGTGAGGTCGTTTTGCCGGCCGACCATGCAGAACGGGCAGTTCAGATTGCACCGGTTGGTCATCTCGACGAGCGCCTCGTGCGGCGTCTTTGTCTGCAGCCGAAGGCGCAACGCGTCCATCTGCAGCCGGCCCCACTCGCGCGCCCATTGGAGGGCATGCCCGACGCGCCGTGCTTGCGCGGTTATTATTCCTCGCTTGTCAGATTCGCTCATCAAGACCTCGCCGTTTCTTTGCAGCCACGCTTCACGCGCGGATCATCACCTGGTAATACCGCTGCGCAACGTCCGCCAGCGACGGCGGCTGAAGGCCGCGCCTGAATTCGTTGAACTGCTCGACCACCCGCGCCAGACAGCCGGGCACTTCCTCCGCACACGAAAATCCCATTCCGCCGGAGCCGACCAGTTCCGGGTGTCCGCCCGATTTCAGGTAGACCGCGGGCAGACCACACGACAACGCTTCGATCAACGCATTGGAGCAGGGATCGTTCTGGCTGGCCGTGACAAAGATGTGATGCTGACGCAAAACATCGGCCAGTCGGGCCGAATCGACCGGCGGCACGACGCGCACGTGCCTGAATGAACCCGCGATGCGACCCACGAACGTGTACGCATATTTCGTGAAATCCAGGTGCTCGTCCAGCCAGCGGTAAACATCAGCGCCCTTTCGCGGGTTGTCGGACCAACTGACCGAGACCAATCGGACCACGCCCGCGACACCAGGGTCAGACAGACGATCGGCAGGGCGAAATAGTGCCGGATCGGCCGCATTGGGAATGATGATAGGATCCCGAAACTCGAACCCCATCTCATGATGCTTTTCGAGGCTGTAGCGACTTTGGAAAACTGTTGCATCGGCCACGTCCTGGTTCAGTTCCCAGATCCGCCGATCCAGCGAGTCGTCCTGGCCGCGGTAGGCGCCGATCGGCCCGTCGACACGGTGCACCATGCGGACGCCGTTCCGGTGCCAGTCGCGCAGTTGCGCGAAGTCAAAGTTGAACGAATTGAAAAGAACGGCGCGGGTCCGGGCTCCCAGGCGGTTGCACGCCACGTCGTGTCCCTGACGCTCCCACTCGCGCTTGAGCCCCAGCAGGAACTGGTTGCCTCCGCCGTAGGGTGGTTTGTGGAATTCATGGACGATGGTTAACGGCGCGCCTCGAATGGCCACTGCCAGTTTCCTCCACCATCGATGCGGGCGTCCGCCGTTCATGGCTCAACGAATCCCGCGAAGAATTCGCGCCAGAGCGGCCGTTGCGCCGCATAAGTGTTCTGTGCGGCGGTCGCGCGGCCCGCGGTTTTCACCGGCTCCACCTCCGCCGGGTGCCCCAGAACCCATTCCGCCTGTGCCACCAGGGCGTCCTCATCCCCGACGTCGACCAGCCAACCGTTCCTGCCGTGCTCCACGAGCTCGGTCGCCTGGCCGACCCGGGTGGAAATCAACGGTACGCCGCTGGCCATGGATTCGAGCACGGCCTTGGGCCCGCCTTCTTCTCGCGAGGTCACCAGGTACAGGTCGAGTGCCCGGTACAGTCCCGCCACGGCCTCGTAGGAGGGCAAATCTAGGTGCCGATAGGGGACCCCCGCTTTGTCCAATTCCCGCCGCACATAGCCACGGGCAGGCCCCGACAGAAGCACGAACAACTCCGGGAGCCGCGCACGGAGCCGCGCCAGAACGCGAACCAGGATATCCGGCCCCTTGATTAGCTTGGGCTCCAGCCCGTCTCCCCAGCCCACGCCGTCCTTCTGGAAGGAACCGATCACCACGGCAGATTCCGGAATCCCCAGTGATTGGCGCAGCGTATCCCGCTTCCAGTGCGATGAGGCAAACAGGTCGCAGTCCACGGCGATGGGAATTCGCCGGACGCGCTCCGGCGCAATGCCACTCTCGCAGACCACCCGCTCCATCGCTCGATGCGAGACGTGGACTCGCCAAATGTGATTCTTGAAACGCTTCAGTTGTGCGTGACACCGGTCGAACTCGGCCACCCCCTGCCCGGGCCGTCCATGGAAATAACTGACGGCGTAGCGGTTCTCTGCCGTGAAGTAGCGGTCATTGAGAAGGGCGAACTGGTCCGTGCTGAAGACACACTGCCGGTGCAGAAACGGCGCCCACCGGGCCGAGAGGACACCCAGTCCCAGCGACTTGGCGACGCCCTGCAGCGACTGCGCCTCACGCGAAAGGACCCAACCAGCCCCATCGCCGCGCACGCACACCCGCGTGTGGGGGCGCCACAGGCAGCCTACCCCCTTCGCCGCGACGCTTCGCAACACCGGTCTGTCACCGCCCGGCATCAAGCGTGCCCTCCCTGCGCGCCACCACCAGGTAGTTCAGCGTGCACTCGGGATGAGCGCCGCGGCGGTCGAGGCGCGAACATATGCGGTGAATGAACTGCCCCAGGTGCCAGGCCCGGGCCCGGGCGAGGCGACCGCGCGCCGGGTCCGTCGCGTCCTGCCACAACATGTGCCGGACCATATAGCCGATCATGCCCCACCCGCCGCCCATGGGCTTGGTTTCCGTCACCTGAAGCCCGTGACTGCGGCACAATTGCCGTACTCCGAATTCCGTGTACCGGAAGAAATCATAGGGGGCCTCGTGCACCGGGTTTACGTGCGGGAACGTAAGGATGAGGCTGCCCCCGGGTCGCAGAACGCGCGCGGCTTCCGCAAAGAACACCTCCGGTTGGGCCAGATGCTCGATGAGTTGCGTCGCCAATACGGCATCGAACGTGCCTGCGGCAAACGGAAACGCATCAGCCGAACCTTCGACATCAATGGCGCGGCTGCGGCCGTTCATGTTCGGCCGTGTGGCGTCAACGGTCGAGGGGCGATCCACACCGATATAGGTGGTCACCCCGGTAAACAGGTCGCGATACGGCGTTTCACCGCAACCCACGTCCAGCAGGCGTCCCCGCGTCCGCCCCGCCACATCCTTCAGGTACTGGCGTATAACCGGTGTAAACAGTCCCATGGTTCCCTCATGCGCCGGCTGGGCCGGACGCGGCCTTCCGGCTTCGGATAAGCCGGGCCGGACAACCCGCAACCAGCGAGTATTCAGGCGTATCCTTCGTCACCACGCTTCCGGCCCCGATCACCGTGCCGCGACGGACGGTAACGCCGTCAATGATCGTGGAGTGCGCCCCGATCCACACATCGTCCTCCACGACGATGGGCCGGCGCACCGCGCCCTGCTCGACCAGGGGAATATCCGTGCGGTCGAAGCGGTGGCTGATCCCGGACAGGACGCAATGGGGCCCGATCCTGACGCCCCGCCCGATCGTCACGCCGCCGCCCCCGCGGATGACTGTGAATTCGTTCACGCTGCTGCGGGGCCCGATGACGATGCTGCCCCCGTACGTCATCAGTCGCGCGTACTCCTCGATCCAGCAGTTCTCGCCGATCCGGATGGTGCCGGTATCGCCACGGTTGATGCGGATCGCGCAGCGCCAGGGAATCCGTGAGGACGGGTGGATCCGGATCTGTGAACCCGGAAAACGCAACCGATAGAGCAAGGCGCGCCCCATATACTGCAGATGATTCATGATTCGCCTCCCGATGCACGGGGTTGCCCGTTCCCTCCGGGTTTGCGGGCAACGCCCATCACCATGTGCGCCGCATAGTCCAGCGGAATGATCCGGCAAAGCAGGCGCCGAACCGCGGCCCCGGCCGGATTCGGGCCTGCCAGCCATTTCCATGAATGGTGGAAGAGCAGGCGCCGGACCCCTTCTTCAAGGTGGATCGGTACCACGTCCAGCACGGTCAGCTTCGCGCACCGCAAGGCCTCGGCGAGTTCCGAGCGGCCCACGCGCCACTGGTAGAAGCGTGTGCCCGGTTTCGGCCCGGGATCGACCAACTCGCCCTCCCTCGCCCCGTGGGCCCGCAGGTGGCGCCGGTTGGCATAGGGGACACTCACGCACAGCAGACCGCCCGGCCTGAGGATGCGCGCGGCCTCGTCGAGACAGGGCGACAGCCCCTCCTCGAAGTGCTCGATCGCGCCCCATGAAAAATAGACGTCCACCGAATCGGCCGGCAGGCCTGTCGCGCGCAAATCGCCCCGTATCCAGGTGCATTTCGGCCAGCGCTCCCGCAGGCGCGAAATCAGCCTCTCACTGATGTCCAGCCCGATGACCGCGTAGCCGCGTTGCTGCAGGAATACCGTCCAATCTCCGGCACCGCAACCCCCGTCAAGAATGCTCACACCCGCCGGAATGCCCGCCAGGAACGGCGCCATCACCCGGTACTCGTCGCGATTCGACAGGTCCAACTCGCCCGCGCCCACCTTGTCACCCAGCTTGGCGGACCAGACGGCCTCGACGAAGGCGAGATCGTCCACGCCTTCCGGCGCGACGTCGACGCGAGTGTAGTCCTTGATCATGACGGTCTATCGCGCTACCAGGAAGACTCCCGCCACGATCAGCAGTGTCCCGGCGATCTTGCCGACGGTCAGCGCCTCGCCCAGCAGCAGAGCCCCCAGCCCCACCACGAGCACGAAGCCCAGGCTCATAAAGGGGTAAGCGACCGTGATGTCGAACTTCGTCAGCGCGGCCATGTAGGTCAGGCTTGCCACAAACGCCGCCCCGAAAGTCGACAGCACGAAGGGATCCATGAGGGCACTGAACAAGTAACCGCAAACCGGCATCGGCGACGAGGGCAGAGGCCCCATCAGGTTCATCCTCCACTTCAGCACCATCTGCCCGTAGACCGTGAGCAGCACCGTGAGAACCATGTAGAGATAGCCCATGTCGCCTCCTCGTCACTGTTCTGCCGGATGCACAAGCTCGAACGTCACCAGCGCGTCATCGTCCGCAACCGGCTTCAGGGGGAGCGGCAGGAGCGGCCAGAGCGCGTGAGTCGTTAGGTCCACGCGGCCCTGTTTGTCGCCCTGCTGCACTTCGAGCGTCAACCCTTCGTCCCAGGGCCAGCGACTCGTGTCCGACGCGTGCGCACGAACCCCCGCCAGTCGCAAGGCCCCGTCCCTCGCCGTCACCCGGATGCCGGCGCCTTCCCACTTCCGCGGCGGCAGGGTCATCCAGACCTCCGCCCGGGCCGCCACGATCCGGTTCGTCACGTAGGGGTCGCCATCGTCCCCGGGAAACCGTGCTTCAAGTCGTACGGTCGCGGCCGCGGGCGTCACGTTGCGCAGGCACAATTCCGGGACCGCACCTGCCGCGTTCGACGACACGGCAATCGTCACCCGGTTGTCTCCCTCTACCTTGACCCCGTCCCGGTCCACGCCCGCCTCCAGCCGCCAGATGGGATTCAAACCCACGGCGTAACGGACGTTCCGGTCGCCCGTCACCCACTTATCCATCAGTGCCCGGTCCGCCAGGAGCGGATACGACAACGCGCCGCGATCCAGGCCGCCGTCGGTCAGGCCGCACAGCAGCGAGAACCGATCGAGATACAGAAACCGCGTATCGGCCGGCGTCGCCTGGACGCGTTCTCGAATGGCCCGGCTCTCGATCCGGTAGTCTTGCCGCCGCACCATATTCCGAAATGCCGTCACCAGGCCATCCGGTCCGCGCAGGGCAACCGCCCCCGCCACCTGGGCCAGCATCAGGCCGCCGAGCAGCACCAACCCGCCCCTCACGCGCCGCCGCACGGCGCGCGGCGCGGGCCAGCCCGCGCGGACTTCCGCCGCGGCCGCTTTCGCCCACGCCACTGTAAACTGGCCCAGGCAGCCCGCGTAGAGGGCCGCCGCCAGGACCCAGAACCGGCCGAAAAGATCCGCCGGATAGCCGGGCAGCACATGCACCAGGCTCCCAGCCAGCAACAGCATCACGACCAGCCCGGACGCCGCGAGCCGCCGCTGACGCCACGTTTCGCAGGTCATCCAGGCCACCACCGGCACGGCGAAGACCGTGAACAGGGACCGGCTCACAAAGGAGGTATGGAACGCCATCTGACGGGCATGATAAAGGTTGTTCCACATGGCACTCGCGGCGGTAGCCAACCCTATCCGAGAGACGGTCTCCACCGGCACGAACGACAGCCGATCCAGAACGAGGATCGAAACCGCCGCGGAGACGATGCCGAAAGCGGCGAGGCCCGCCTTCTGGCGGAAAGTCAGCGACGATTCCAGCAGGAAGACGAACAGAATCGCCGCCCCTTCGTAGAGCCTGCCCACGGGATGAATGAGCGGCACGACCGCCATGCCCAGCACCAAGCACAGTACCCCACCCCGCTTCCGCTCCAGGAAGCGGACTGTGCTCAGAAGGAACCCCGCCAACGCAAAACTGCCGGGCACGATCGTCACGCACCCGTGCCCGAACCAGGTGGCCGAGCCCAGAAGACAAAGCGCGATGCCCGCCGCGGCCGGCCCCCAGAGAGCCGAAAGCCAGAGTCCCAGTGAGACGATCAGGAGCACGGAACCGCCGACCGGCACGACGCTGTAGGCGGTCTCCCACGAGAGTCCGCCCAGCCGCGCACCCCACACCGCCAGGGAATGCACGGGGTGATAGACCACTCCCAACTGGCCCATGATCGTCGTCCGGAACGGCGCGACGTCGGGGCGATCCGCCGTCGCGGCGAACAACGCACGCAGGCTGTGCAAGGCCGGGGCATCTTTCCCGGCGGCGTGACTGAGCCGGACCGGTTCCGCGAGATACACGTAGGCGTCGTCCGGCTCGATCGGCGCCTTGCGCTCGAAGGTCGCCGTGACCAGGAGCCCGGTCTGGCAGGCCAGGCACACCAGCAGACCGAACCCAAAGATTGCCCGTGCTTTCATTCGCCACCTTTCATTTCCTGGCCACGGCATAGAACCCGCTGGCGGCAATCTCCGCCTGGGGCAGGCGCTCCAGAACCAGATCAAGACACTTCAGGGGAGCGAACAACGGCGTCAGGACAAGAATCCAGAGGTCGTGCAGTTTCTTCCAACCGCAGGACAGGACCAGGGCAAGCCATTCCGTCAGCATCCACAAGACGCCCGATGTCGGCCCGGCGCCGACACCCCGATCCTCAATTGTCCAACCGTCCAGCAGCTTCTCCACTCCCGCCGAATTCCAGCGATAGTAGTCCGACGGAGCTTGATGCCCTGGCTGCATGAAAGGCACGAAGATAAACAATCGACCGCCCGGCTTCAGCACGCGCCGACACTCCGCCACTACCTTCACGGGGTCCGGCACATGTTCCAGCACGGCTTCCAATACAGCCAGATCCGCGCAAGCGTTGAGCATAGGCAATGACGCGGCATCCGCCACAAGATCGACCGTGTTATAGGAACTCACGTCCACATTGATGAAATCGGAACGCCCTTCAAAATGATGGGGCCCCGAACCCAGATTGAGGACCACGGAATCCTCCCCGTAGGTCCTCAACAAAGTCTTCACGGCGGCGCGGTAACGCCGGCTGGACAGCACGGTGGAACAGCAGACCACGAGCCAGTCGTAGAGCGTCCCATACTCCTTTAGCCGTTCCTGCAGCGCGGTCAGCAGGCTCTCGGATGGCAGGGGCTGCCCGGCGCCTCGCGGCTCCGCCGCAAATCCAGGCCGCAGGCAACGCTCCAACTTGGCCCTTTTGTCCACGGCTTCTTTCGGTGTGCGGGCGGGTTTCATGAATGCGTCGACTCCACGGCGATCGTTGCAGCGAACGTGTGAGCGTCACGTCCAGCCGTGTCAGGCCCGGGCATAGAACTTGATGACCTCGCTGGCCACGCGGTCCACATCGTCATCGGTCATCCTGTAGAACATTGGGAGGCGCAGAAGGCGCGCGCTGATGGTGTTGGTGACCGTCATGGCGCCTGCCGTGCGGCCAAATTTCCGGCCGGCCGGCGACGAATCAAGCGGCACATAATGAAACGCCGACCCGATGCCCCGGCGCCCGAGGTAATCGATCAGCCGGGTCCTCTCCGCCAGGGATCGAGTCACAATGTGGAACAGATGCCCGTTCGCGACACAACCCGGCGCAGCCTGCGGCAGGCGGACGACCCCCCGGTCCTGGAGTTCTTCCAACCGATCCATGTACCGCCGGAAGATCCGGGTGCGGACGGACAGAATGACGTCCGCTTTTTCGAACTGGGCGAACAGGAACGCCGCAATGAGTTCCCCGGGCAGGTACGAGGACCCCACGCCGACCCAGGTATACTTGTCGACCTTCCCCCGGAAATAGTTGCTCCGGTTCGTGCCCTTCTCCCGGATGATCTCCGCCCGCTCGCCAAAGCGGCGGGCGTTGATCAAGAGAGCCCCGCCCTCGCCGCTGATAATGTTCTTGGTCTCGTGGAAACTCACGCATCCCAGGTGCCCAATGGTTCCCAGTTGCCTGCCTTTGTAGGTGGACAAGAGAGCCTGGGCGGCATCCTCCACCACGAGCAACCGATGGCGGGCGGCCACGTCCATGATCGCGTCCATCTCGCACGCCTGGCCGGCATAGTGGACCGGCACGATCACCCGGGTCCGCTTCGTGATCGCTGCGGGCAAGAGCGTCTCGTCCAGGTTCAGCGTATCGCGCCGGATGTCCACGAACACCGGAACCGCCCCGCGGAGCACAAACGCGTTGGCCGTGGAAACAAACGTGAACGACGGCATGACGACCTCGTCGCCAGGGCCGACCTCGGCCAGCAGGGCGGCCATTTCCAGGGCCCCCGTGCAGGAATGCGTCAGCAGCGCCCGATGGCACCCCAACTGCCGTTCCAGCCATTCGTGGCAACGCTTCGTGAAGGGGCCGTCGCCCGAGAGTTGCCCCTGGGTGACCGCCTCACGGATATGCCGCAACTCCTTGCCCGCCATGAACGGCAGGTTAAAAGGAATTTCGGTCCTCATGTCACTTCCTCACGATCATCGTGAAATCATATTCCCGGTAGTCGTGCCGCAGGGCAACGTCGCGGGAAAACGTTCGCTTGCAGTAGTCGAAGAAGAAGCAGGGGTCCGCATAGTACAACTCGGGACGCATCCGGTCGGCATCCGAGTACTTCGTGAGGATATTGAAGGAAAAGCCCTTCCGGCTCGCGGCATTCATGTGGCCGAGGGTTTCGAGGATGTACGCCATCCAGGCCGTATCGGACAGATCGGCCCGCAGATTAAAGATCCCGCTGGCGACCGTATAGTCGGCCGGCTCCATTTCGCCGGCATTCGAGATCGGTATGAACCGACGGCCGGGCTTCCCCGCGTGGAGGCGTCGGGCGCCCTCGATCATGTCGGCACGGATGTCGTAACCCCGGTAGTCGTGCCCGCCCCCCCACCGGGCCTCCAGGACGTCGGCCAAGGTTCCGAGCCCGCACCCGAGATCGTTGAGGCTGAAGGCCTCGCTTCCCGTGATGACATCCAGAAGGACTTCGAACCGGACCCGCTGGGCCTGCTCGTTCTTCCAACCGACCTGCTCGGCCACCCCCGGGCGATGCAGGGTCTCGGTGTAGTAGGCATCGAGGTCGCGCGAGATGGCGTTCAGAATGTCAGTCATGCTTCCGATCCTCCATGGATACTCCGTACGATGTACCGTGGCCGCCCCTTCACTTCGAGGAACATCTTCGACAGGTAGATGCCGATGATGCCCAGGCTGAACAAGATGAGCCCGCCCAGAAGCCAGACCGATGCGAGAATACTGGTCCAGCCCTCGGGCACATTGTCATAGACGAGGCGGTTAACGAGCAGGTAAGCGATCCACAACATCGATACCAGCGTGACCGCCAGGCCCGCGAAGAAGATGTGAACCAGCGGCCGGTTGCTGAAGGATGTGATGGTCTGCACGGCGATGGCGATCCGCCGCCCCAGGCTGTATGTGGACGTGCCCTTGCTCAGCTTTACCGCGGCGATCCCCTTCTGGCGATACCCGGCCAGGCTGAACAGGCACCACAGATCCATCTCCCTCTCGGGATATTGCAGGACGCTGTCCACGTAGTGCCGCGTCATCAGGCGCGCGGTCAGCGTGTCGTGCGGATAGTCCGTGTTCGACAGGAAGTCGAACACCGCATAGAACATCCTCCCGGAGAGCCGCTCGAACAGGCCGCCCTTCCGGCGTTCCTGCACGCCGTAGACCACGTCAAGCCGGGGATCCGCCGACATGGCCGCCCAGAATGTCCCAAGCAACTCCGGCGCCTCCTCCAGGTCGCTGTCGATCAGGAAGACATGGTCTCCCTTCGAGGCCGCCAGTCCCGCCAGCAGCGCCTGGTGATGCCCGAAATTCCTCGTCAACTCCACGACACGGACCTGGGGATCCCGGGCGCACAGCCCGAGCGCCAGCGTTAATGAATCGTCCGGCGAGCCGTCGTCCACCAGAACGATCTCGAAGTCCGGCGTGACGGCGGCGGCCGCGGCGCGGACCCGCCGGTGGAACTCCGCCACGTGAGCGGCGGAGCAGTAAAGCGACGTGACGATCGACAGCTTCATGGTGTTCCCCCTCCGCCGCGGACCTCTGCCCACCCCCGGTCGACATACCGCATCGCGTCCGGGCCTGTCATCGCCAGCAAGTCGATAATCGAGACCTGCGGATCGAAGGGCGGATACAGTTGCGGGTACTCCGGGTAGTCGTAGGCCATGAACTCAAGCGCGATCCCCGCCTGCTCCAGCTTGTCCCGCTCGAGGTAGTCGCGGGCGGACGGACCGGAGATGTAACGCGTGCACCCCACCCGGGTGAGCAGGCTGATCAGGCGATCGGTTTTCGTCCCCGTGATCCCGGTGTATTCGGAACTGCGCGCGAAGCGGGTGTGCCGGATCCCTAGCGCGCGGGTCAACTGCACCGTCGTTTCGATCGTGAAGTCCGCCAAGTACGCGTCACGCCGTGCATAGAAACCTTCCAGCATCTCGCGGTACACGCCAAAGTATGGGGCTTTCCCGTACGCCTGGCAGAGCATCCGCCAGTGCCTGGCGCGCCAGTCCACGCGATCGTCCATCCGGACCCGGGCGATGGGCAGGCCGTCCTCAACCGCGCCGTGGGCATGCACCGGTATCGTCATCCAGCAGGTACCGTTGATCGTCTTCACCCGGTTCCGATTGCGCCACCCGTGTTTGTCATACTGCACGTCGTCATAGAAGATGAAGAGGTCCGCCTTGGCAATCTGGTGGAAATAGCCGCGCCAGGGGACATAGGAGGGCTGCAGAATGACAACGTTCATGGGCTTCCGACTGTATCCTGCCCCAGGCAAATGCTGACCCGCTCCGCCAGCGACGCGGAATCCAATCGATGGAAACGCAGGGCTTCCGCCGGTGTGCCGCACGCGGGATATCCCTCCACCGCCCACTTGTTCAGCGTCCGTTCACCCAGGAGGCCCGCCGTGGACAGAGCGTTGAGCAGCGTGTCGCCCAGGCCGCCCTCGGGAGCATGATCCTCCAGCACGAACACGCGGCGGAATGGCGCCACCGCACCGGCCAGCCAGTCGGCATCCACCCGGTTGAGCCACGGCATATTGACCACCTGCAGTCCGATATTCCGCGCGGCCAACCGCTCGGACGCTGCCAACGCCTCGTTCAGCATCACCGGGCCATAGGCAAACACGACGGCATCACGCCCCTCGGCCAACACCACGCCGCGGCCCCGTTCCAGCCGGTATCCCTCCGGCAGTGCAATAGGGTGCGGCGACGGGCCGATGACCAGCCGGATCATGCACGCCTCGGGGGACTGCTCCACGGCGTACGTCACCACCTGCCGGGTCTCCTCGGCGTTGCAGGGCTGCAGGATCTCGCAGTTGGGCAGCGCACCGAACAGCGAGATGTCGCGGATGCTCTGGTGCGACTTCCCGGGTCCCGCCGGAATCAACCCCGCGTAGTGGCACACGTAGACAATCTTCGTCCGCTCCGTCGCGTTGTTGTAGATCTGCTCGTTGGAACGCGACGCCAGGAAGCTCGCGAACGAATTGACCACCGGGATCAACCCCTGGCGCGCCAGCCCGCCGGCCATCGACACCATGTCCTGTTCGGCGATTCCACATTCAATGAAGCGCTCCGGGTGGGCCAGTTCGAACTGCCGCACGCGGCAATCCGCCGACAGGTCGGCGTCCAGCACCACGACGTCCTTCCGGCGGGCGCCGATCTCCAGCAGCGTGCGGCCGTAGGCCTCCGCCACGAACTCCGCCGTGGCCTTGAGCGACGGTTTCGCCGCGCCCACGCTGTCGGGCTCGCCCTTCAACGCGGCAGCCGGCGCCGCCGCGGTCTCGGGCGCGACCGGCGCGGTCGCCAGCCCTCCCAGGCCAAGTCGCGCAAACGCCTCGCCGATCCGGGTCGTCAACTCGCCCCAGGCGGCGGCGTACCGCTCGTCGGACGGCGCCCCCGAATGCCAGCGATAGTACCCGCCCCCTTCGCGGAGCGCCTCGGGGTGCTCCATGAAGCTTACGCCGCGCCCTTTGATCGTGTCGGCGATCAGCATCCGTGGCCGGTCGCGAATGCGGTCGAGTTCCAGGAAGGCGGCGCCCAGCGCTTCATGGTCGTGGCCGTCGCAACGTGTGACGTGCCAGCCGAACGAACGGAACTTCGTCTCCAGTTCGCCGAGAGGCACAATCTCGCCGACCGGCTTGTCCGATTGCACCTTGTTGTGATCCATGATGACCGTCAGGTTGCCCGTGGCCCGACAGGCCGCCCCCTGGAGGGCCTCGAAGTTCTGCCCCTCCTGCCATTCCCCGTCTCCCGTCAGCACAAATACGCGGCCTGCGCGGCCGAGATATGCCTTCGCCCACGCCATGCCGCGGCCCTTGCTGATTCCCATCCCGAGCGAACCTGAGTTGGCCTCGATGCCCGGGATATGGATGTCCGGATGCCCGTCGAGCCCGCCGAGCCGGCGCAGCTTCAGCAGTTTCTCCTCCGGCAGGACACCGAACGCGAACAGGGCGGCGTAGAGACCGGGGACATCGTGCCCCTTGGAGGAGAAATAAATGTCGCGGTCCGGGTGCCCCACCCCCACCTTCAGCGTGTTCATCACCCGGAGATAGAGATGCACCACGATATCCATGGCGCTGAAGCTGGAACCGATGTGACCCGAACCCGCCCGCTTGACGGCCACCAGGGCGTTGGCCCGGCACATATCGGCGTACAGCGCCAGCCGGGCGGCCTCCGGCAGGCGGGCGTCCAGCACCGTCCGGAACATTTCGCGGGGAATGAGACTCAGTTCGATCATGCGGCAAACTCCTCTCGGTCGACCGGCCGGTCAGGCCTTCGGCCACGGATGCTGCTTCAGCACCGTCTCGTTCACGTCGGCGCCCCAGCCCGGGGCCGTCGGCAGGCTCATCTCGCCCCGGGCGATGGCCGGAACGGCCGTCACCAACTCGTCCTTCCACGGCACGTCATCGATGTCGACCTCCAGGATGCGCACGTTCGGGATGGTCGCGCAGAGATGGGCGCTGATGAAGGTGGCCAGGTGACTGTAGTAGTTGTGCGGCGCCACGTTGAGTTCGTAGGTCTCCGCCATGTCCGCGATCTTCCGGGACTGCGAGAACCCGTTCCAAATCACATCCACGGACGCCACATCCATGGACTGTGCCTCGAAGTACGGCCGGAATCCCCGGTTCGTATAAACGTTTTCGCCGCTGCAGATCGGAAGGGTTGTGCTGCGCCGGACGTGCGCCAGGGCGGCCGGGTCGAAGCAGTCGACCTCGAGCCACATCAGTTTGAACGGTTCCATCGCCCGGGCGATGCTGAGGTTGCCCTCGGTCTTGAAGTTGAAGTTGAGATCCAGGATGAGTCCGAGACTGTCTCCTCCACCCGCCCGAAAGGCGGTCATCAGGCGTTCAAGCGAGGCAATCGTCTCAAACGACACATTCTGGTCGGTGGTGCCGCTGCCGCCCTGGAAGCCCTGCATGGGAACCGTCGGCTTGTCGCCGGGCGTGACGATATTCGTCTTCAGCGCCGTGAAACCGCGCTGGATAACTTCCCGGCCCAACTCGGCGACGTCATCGTACGAGGCAAGCTTCTTCGTGTTCGTCACCTGCCAGGCGCGGGCTCGCGTGGTGCCGCAGTGCGACCAATATACGCGGATGCTGTCCCGGGTGGGGCCGCCGAACAACTCATAGACCGGAACGCCGAGCGCCTTGGCCTTGATGTCCAGCAGGGCGTTCTCGATGCCGCCAATGGCCTTCTGGATGACGCTGCCCGGACTCTGGCGGGTATGGCGGTACAGGTCCCAGTAGATCCTTTCAGTGGCCCTCGGATCCTGCCCGATCACGGCCGGCGACAGATCCTCGACGATGCCTTTCAAGCCGCGTGGCGAGCCGTGCGAATCGGTGATCTCGCTCCAGCCGACAAGCCCGTCATCGGTCGTGATCTTGAGAAATATCCAAGGCCTCCAGCCCGCATCGCAATACAAGGTTTCGATCTTCTTTACCTTCATGGACGCTTCTCCTTTCCAGATTCGGGGCTCATCCGGCGCCGGCCTGCTTCGCCGAGTCCGGGTACGGTGGAACTTCGATGGTCGGGAGGGTGGCGCGCCCCGTGGCGACCAACCGCTCCGCGCGCTCCCAGTCCTCTTCGTAATCGATCGAGAACCCTTCGTACCC
Organism: uncultured bacterium; assembly: GCA_903895695.1. Taxonomy (GTDB): domain Bacteria; phylum Verrucomicrobiota; class Kiritimatiellia; order CAIKKV01; family CAITUY01; genus CAITUY01. The sequence goes on along the minus strand of CAITUY010000031.1, from coordinate 32,341 downwards.
TTCGGTCAGGAAAGGCGCCAGGGTGCGCCCTTCCCGGCAGTTGAACTCGCGCACGACCCGCGTCCAAGCGATCTCCAACGCGCTGTTCTGCACATAGACCTTGGGCAGCGCCTGGTACTGGCCCGCATGCCATGCAACGTCAAGGTGCGACTGATCCATCAGGGTGCGCATGAGTCCGTTATCCTCCAGCACCCACATCTTGCCCGGATGCTGCTTGCAGAGCTCGACGGCCCGGATCGAGTCCGCCGCGGGCGTGGCCAGCAGTTGCGCCCAGGCGCGCCGGACGGTGGCCGCGGTACGGAACGGACTCGTCGACCGGACAATGCTGAAACAATCGTACGTCTCGGGCAGCGACCCCAGGGCATGCTTGATCCATTCAATGTCCGGCGATATGGAGGTGGCATACTCTGCCGGCCTCAGGAAGGGCGTGTCCGCCCCGTAATACCGCGCCACGTCCGCGATGGCAGGCGAATCGGTGGAACAGACAATGCGCTGGAAGATCCCGCTCTGCCGCGCGGCCGCGATGCAGTAGGCAATCAGCGGATGCCCGGCCAGCGGCCGGATGTTCTTGCTCGGGACTCGCAGCGATCCCGATCGCGCGGGGACAAAGGCTAGGGCTGTGGGCATCGGGACTCCTCGCTTGCGGCAATACGACCGATCAGGTCCGCCAGGATCGGACTCTGAATTCTGTGTTGTTGCCCGGCCCGGACCACGGCCCCGGCTATGGCATCCAGCTCGGATCGGCGGCCGGCCGCCACGTCGCGGTACATCGACGTTGTCAGTTGTTCCGGCATGGCGTCAATCGTCTTCATCTGCGCCGCCGCATCGAGCGGCACGCCGCAAGCCGCCGCAACAGCCACGCCCTCTCGAACCGCCCCGGTCAGGAGCGCCCGCCAGCCGGGGTCCGTCCGGACAAAGCCGACCGACTTTCGCGACAGGGTCGTCGTGCAGGCCAGCGCCGCCAGCCGGGCCAGCTTCTCCCAAAGTACGATCCCTTCGCTGGCCGCCACCTCCACGGCAAGTCCTGCTCCGGAAATGGCCGCGGCGGCGGCCGCCAGTTCCGCAGGCGGCACGCCGCCATCGGATGCAAGCCGAATCAGCGCAAATGGCGACGTCTGCACGACGTGCGCGGATCCCTCCAATCGCGACTCGATCCGGATGCTCCCCGCGACCACCCGGACGCCCAGCCTCTGCCGCAGCACCGCCATGTGTTCCAGGCCGTTAAGCAGGGGTATCACGATCGTCCTGGCCAACGGCCCCGGCGGGAGCCGTTCGAGCGCCCCGGCGAGCTGGGTTGCCTTGGTGGTCACGAACAGAAGATCGGGTTCTTCATCCAGTCGCAACACGGGCCGCGGATGCGTCGTCAAGTTCCCGAGCACCGCGCTTTCCAGCCTGAGGCCGCGGTCGCGGATGACCGCCACGGTCGCCTCGCGCGCCACGCACGTCACCGGCACGCCGCGCGCCGCAAGCGCCGCGGCGATATAGCCGCCCACGCCGCCCACGCCCAGGACAGCCACCGAAAGATCGCTCATGCGGATAGCCCCGGCACGGTCGCCTCAGCCTTCAGCAAGACCACCTGGAGCGACAGGCCGATCGGCGGCGGCGCCAATCGCTCGGCCGCGCGCAATACGGGAACCAATTTGTTGAAAAGGGTCACTTGGCCTTGATCCAGGTTTGCACCCTTCGCCAGGTGCGAGCGGAACATCCACCCGAAAACTCCAAGGAGGTTAAAGAATCGATTGCGCTCGACCACAAGCCCGCTGCTCGCCGCCAGTCCGCGGACGGCTTGCCGATCATACCGCCTGTAGTGCCCATAGGCGGCATCCAGACTACCTTTGAGCCAGCGGCAAGCCGGCAGAACCATCACCAGGCGCCCTCCCGGGCGGAGGCAGGCGGCCAGTTCCCGTACGGCGGCCACATCATCCGCGATGTGTTCGAGCACGTTCATAAGCACAATGGTATCGAACTTGTTCGTCCAGTCGGCCGGGGCGCGCTCGCCAAGCACGAAGCGCTGGATCCGCACGCGCTGCTCGGCGCCAAATCGGTCCTGCAGGATTTTGCAGTACTTCTCGACCGAGTCGGACAGGACACACGGCTCGCACCGGGCCAGGAAGAACGGCGAATGATTCCCGATTCCCGCGCCGATCTCCAGCAGTGACCCCCGGCAGTACGGGAGAACCATCCCCCTCAGCCACTCGTTGTAGCGATCGGCCCGCGCCAGGATGGCTAGGTCACGATCGACGGATGCATTGCAGCTCATGCGTCCCTGCGCTTCATTCTACGTTGGTCGCGGCAGGTTTCCCCGCGGGCTTCCGGATCACAACAAAGTCCTCGGTCTCCCCGACTCGCAAACCTTCCGGCAGAGTGGGAGTGCGCGTGTCCGGCAGCAGGGCCCGGTCGATCACGGCAACGTCCACTCCGGTGGTACGGAACCACTCACCCAATTGCGATGGCGAACCGAGTTTCGGCAGCGCCCACTTCGTGGCGTACGTCCAGTCCTTTGTGTAGCTGATGATGCCCGGATAGTATAGCGGCCGATCGAAGGTGACGGCAACGGCATCGCCGTCGTTGATGTAGTGCCGCAATTGCATGGCCTGGCGCCCCGAGTACGGGCTCTCCTGGGATATCCATTTTGCCTCGTTGACACGGCCCAACGCGTAGCTGGCCGCATGGGCCTGTGCCGCGAGCGTATTCGAGAGCGGTAGCAGCATCACGAGGTTCAAAATCGCAATACAGACGAGGCCATAGGCCCGCAGGCCGACGGCGTATGCGCTTAGAAAGCAAAGAAGGAGCAGCGCGGGCTCGATCGCATACAGGAACGTTCGGTAACGGCAGAGATTGAAGGGGATGCTGATGCCGACGTAGAGGAACAACGCCAGGAGAAGCCACCCTGCCCCCGCCGGCAGGTTGGCACGAAACCGGAAGAAGGCCAGGAGGACAATGGGAAGCATCAGCACCGTAAGGATGTTATTCGCCCCGGCGTCAAGATTGGTCGTGAAACCCCACCACATGAAGCCAAACTTGGCGAACGTGAAGTCGTAGCGGGTCAACAGACCGTTCCAGAACGCGGCCTGCCCGGGATCGAGAACGTGCACGGGCAAGGCGTTGAGCAGCAGGGGAAAGACCGGGTTGCCGGTCTCCAGGTACGAACGGCCATACCAGGGGAGCAGAACCAGTGCGGCCACGAGGCCGGCCATTACGCACCGGGTACTGAACATCCCCTTCAGGCCGCGGTCCCGGATCTCGCGACATCCCCAGGCCACAGAACCCGCCGCCATCAGGAAGAGCAGATGGTGCTTGGTGGCCGCGGCGCCTGCGGCGCAAGCCGCGAAGCAAACCAGGGCGGCCAATCCCCGAGAACGCACCGTCAGCAGACAACACAACGCGGCCAGTCCCAGGGCCGCCGCCCCACGATCGGCAAGCGCAAACGACGCCACCTGAAAATGCAACGGCAACAGCACGAAACTGACCGCGCCCAGAAATGACAACTGGACCCGCCCGGTCAACTGGCAGGCGACTCCATAGATCAGCAGAGCGGCGGACACGAGATAGGCAAGCTGAACGTACTGAGCGCTGTGATACCCGAAGAGCGGCACAAACACGGACGCCACCTGACTGGAGAGCAAGGGGAAACAGTAGAAGGCGCTCATCCGGGCATGCGGGCCCACGGAACTGCCGTCCTGAAACCACAGGCGCAGGAGCGACACATGATACTTGTGGTCATCCGAACCCACGAAGGGAACGCAAGCGGAGGGCAGGAATAGGAGGAGGATCATCAGGATCAACAACAGGGGCGGCAAGAGCATGACGACGGTGCTTCCACCCGATGCCCGCATCATGCCCCTGGCTTGGGCAAGGAAGAGATAGAAGCCAACGCCCCCAAGGCAGGCCCAGACTGAGAGAATCAGTAAAAGATTACGGGGGGTAAGAATACCGGCCCAGTTCGCAAAGGCCGCCAGCGTACCGAACAGTACCGATCCCACGCAGAACCCCATGCCAAGGTCGGCGCACAACCGCCCCTGCGCCTTTTCTCCAGCCGGCGTCCAGGCGAGCCGCCAGGGCAGCAGGGCGAATGATAACAGGCCCCACAGCACCATGAAGAGAAGCCCCTGAACCAGGGGGAACCGCGCGAAAAGCAACTCCAGTGAGCCGGTGCCGTTCATAGCATGTCCGCCAATACGCGCGTTAGTCGCCCAATGATGGATTCCGGAAACTCGCGACAGATCGTCGAGAACGTCCAGAACACGGCGACGGGTGCTGCCACCGCTATCCACAGGATCTCGTCCAGCGGGCCCCAGTAGCGATCGCTGCTGCGCTTCACCGCGGTCGGACCGGAAGTGCTGATGGAGAGGAATTTCACCTGGGGATTCAAGGGGACCTTCAAGCCGCCCAGGCCCACGAAATCGATGGCCTGGGCCATGAAATCGTAAAGCTTCCTGTGCCGTTGGTAGAGGACCCGACGCAAGACCAGGTTCACCTCAAACGTGTGGCCGCAATACCGTTCCACAACGGTGGTCATGCCGGCCTTGGAGAGAGACCGCTCGAGGCTGTCGCGGGAGAAGAAGAACAGGTGTTCGCGCACGCGCCGGAAATCCTCCAGACGGGACCCAATGAGGCGTGAGGTCCAGGACAGGCTGTCCTGGGTCACGATGACCAGCACGCCACCCGGCTTCAGGAGGCCGCGAACAATCTGCAGCGTCAGGAATGGGTCGGGCACATGCTCGATGACGTCAAGAAGGGAGACAACGTCGTATTTCTTCTGCCCGAGCTGCGGGACTACATCCTCAACCGAACCGCAGTGAACGGGAAACGCATATCGTTTCCGGCACTCCCCGACGGCCCACTGGTTGAACTCGATGCCCTCGCTGCAGAAGCCGTGATCAACGGCCGCATCGAGCAGGTAACCCAGCCCGCAACCCACATCCAACCAGGTTCGTTTGCCGTCATCCTGCCCGGAAAGGGCGGTCTCCCCGCCTGGCCCGGCCTGTTCCCGCAACACCTTATTCACGGACGCGAACAGGTCTGCGTATTCTTTCTGCTTGTTGATCCTCTCGGAGATGTAATCCACATACCCGTAGAGACCCCCGGCGAAGAACTGCTTGTTGGTGAAATACTCGTCGTTGTAGACGGCGAGCAACTCGTCTTGCGTCGGTTGCTCCGCCAACCGCATCAGCGTGCAGTCCGGGCAAAAGACGATCCTGGAGTTCGAGATGACGTACCGCACCTTGACACGGTCGCCCCCGCACAACGGGCAGGGCATTCCGTGGCTGCCGGCCGGTATGTCATTTGACGGTTTCATGCTCGCCTCAGCAGCAACCGGGGCTGTGAATGAGGTTGATGTATTTCCAGTCACTATAGACGTCCAGCGCCTCGGTACCCGCCTCACGCCAACCCGTGCCCGAGTTCTTCACGCCGCCGAACCCCATATGCGGCTCACTGCCGTGGGTGCCGCCGTTCACCACCACCACGCCCGCCTCGACGCGCTCTGCAAAGGTCATGGCCCGGTGCAGGCTGGCCGTGTGGATGGCAGCGGTCAGGCCGTAGCGGGAATGATTCACGAGCGCCAGCGCCTCCTCGAAGCCCGCCACGCGATACAGGACGGCGACCGGCCCGAACAGCTCCTGCTGCGAAATGTCGGCATCGGGCGCCACATTCTCCAACAGGGTGGGCGCCATGTAGCACCCCGCCGCGTGCGCGGGGTCCGTGAGCTTCGCCCCGCCGGCCAGAATGACCGCCCCTGCGGCTTTGGCTTGCCGGACCGCGTCCTCCAGCTTCGCCACCTGGCGCGCATTAATCACCGGCCCCATGAAATCCGTGTCCGCCGGCCCCACCGCAAGTTCCCGCGTCGCCTTCACCACCAAATCGCGGAACCGGTCGTAGACCGCGTCGAAGACGACGATGCGGCTCGCGGCCGCGCACCGCTGACCCGCGTTGCTGAAGGCCGCCTGGAGCGTCCAGTTCACGGCGTTGTCCAGGGCGGCGTCGTCGCAGACGACCAGCGCATTCTTGCCGCCCAGTTCCAGGCAGACCTTGGCCAGCCGCTCGCCCGCCACCTTCTGAATGCTGCGCCCCGTCTCGCACGACCCCGTGAAGCTCACGAGATCAACGTCCGGCGACTCCACCAGCGGCAGGCCGGCTTCACGCCCGTAGCCGTGCACGATGTTCAGGACGCCGGCCGGCAGGCCGGCTTCCTGGCAGAGCCGGGCGAAGAGCCAGGCGGATAGTGGCGTGTCTTCCGAGGGCTTGAGCACCGCCGCGTTGCCGCAAAGCAGGGCCGGGAACACCTTCCACGCGATGTTGGGCATCGGGGTGTTGAATGAAATGATCAACCCGGCGACCCCGAGGGGCTGCCTCACCGTCATCACCGTCCGGTGCGGCATGCTGGCGGTCGTGGTGCGGCCATACAGGCGCCGGCCTTCGCCCGCGACAAACATCCCCATCTCGATGGCCGCATCGGCTTCGCCCAGCGCGAGTTTCACGGATTTGCCCGTTTCCTGCGCCACCAGTTCGGCGATGTCCTGTCGGCGCGTCCGCAGGGCGAGCGCAATCTCGCGCAGGAGATCGCCGCGCGCGACCGCCGTCTTCTGTGCCCAGCCGGGTTGAGCGATTCGTGCCGCCGCTACGGCCGCACGGACGTCCTCGGCGCCCGAGCGCGCCACGCGACACAGGACGCGGTTGTCCGCCGGGCTCACGTTGTCGAACCATTGGCCTGTCGTCGCCGGGCACTCCCGGCCGTCAATCCAGTTCATCACGTCATGGGGAATGGTCGTCATAAGTATCTTCTCCGCGAAGGGACTATATCGCTTCTGCCGTCACCGGCTTCGTTCTGAGTCCCCATTGGTAAAGGATGGGGAGGATGATCAACGTCATAAGCGTGGAAGTGATCAGGCCGCCGATGACGACCGTGGCCAGCGGACGCTGCACCTCGGCGCCCGTGCCGGTGGCAATGGCCATGGGCACAAATCCGAGACTGGCCACCAACGCGGTCATCATCACGGGCCTCAGGCGCGTCAGCGCGCCCTCCGCGACGGCGTCGGCGACGCTCTTGCCTTCATCCCGCAAGCGGTTGAAGTAACTGACCATCACGACCCCGTTCAGCACGGCGACACCGCTAAGCGCGATGAAACCGATGGCCGCGGTGATGCTGAAGGGCATGTTGCGCAAGGCGAGCGCGAACACGCCGCCGCTAAGGGCCAGCGGGACGCCGGTGAAAATCAGCAACGCCTGTCGCACACTCTGGAACGCGCTGAACAGCAGGAAGAAGATCAACACCAGGGCCAGGGGCACGACGATCGCCAGGCGAGCCCGGGCCGCCCGCAGATTTTCAAACTGGCCGCCGTATTCGATATGGTAGCCGGCGGGCAGTCCGGGTTGAACCTCGGCGGCAATGCGCGCCTGCACATCCTTGATGAACCCTGCGATATCACGGCCCCGCACGTTGCACTGCACAGCGGCGCGCCGACTGCCCTGTTCGCGGTTGATCTGGTTGAGACCCTCGGTAATGTTGATATGGGCCAATAGCGACAGCGGGATCAATGCGCCGCCGGGCGTCTTCACGGTGAGTTGTCTCAGTTCGGCCACGTGGTCCCGGATGCGGGACGGAAGCCGTACGACGATGTCGAAGCGCTTCTCGCCTTCGAATAACTGCCCGGCCGGCTTCCCGCCGATGGCAGTTTCGATCAGGTCGAGCACGTCGGCGACATTCACGCCATGCCGCGCGATCGCCTCACGATCCACCCGGATTTCGAGCATCGGCAGGCCGCTGATTTGCTCGAACTGGACGTCCCGCGCCCCGGGCACGGCCGCCACCACGTCGCGAATTCGGGCGCCGGCCCGCTTGAGCACGTCAAAGTCGTCGCCAAATACCTTGATCGCCACTTCGGCGCGCACGCCCGCAATCAACTCGTCGAAGCGGTCCTGGATTGGCTGCGACAGCGAGACATTCTGGCCGGGCAGCCGGCGAAGCCGTTCGGAAACCTTGTCCGCCAACTGCGCCTTGGTCTCGCCGTGGGGCCATTTGATGCGGGGTTTGAGCATGACGAACGTGTCGCCGGTATCAGGCCCCAAGGGTTCGTTGGCAACCTCGCTGGTGCCCACACGCGAGTAAACGTTGTCGACTTCCGGAAACTCCAGCAAGGCGGTGTCCAACTGTTTCTGCAACTCGACCGATTGCGACAGCGAGATGCTCGGCAGGCGGATCGGCTTGACGTCGATTGAGCCTTCATCCAGTTGCGGCACGAACTCGGCGCCGAGCCGCGAGAACAATAACCCCGCGGCCACGACGACCGCCACCGTCGCACCGACCGTCAGCCAGCGCCAACGTTGGGCCAGCCGCAGGGCCGGCGCATAGCATGCCTGGAGCCAGCGGATCGCCGCGTTCGGCCTCCCGGCCATGCGGCCCCGCAGGATCAGGGAACAGAGCGCCGGCGCCAGCGTCATCGTCACCACGAGCGCGCCGGCCAGCGCCAGCAACACGGTGAACGCCATGGGGCGGAACATCTTGCCCTCGACGCCCTGCAGCATCAGGATGGGCAGGTAGACGATCATGATGATGCCGACGGCGAACGTCACCGGCCGGCTCATCTCCGCCGCCGCCTCGCCGACCGTGCGGCGGTGTTCCTCGCCGGTCAGGACACGGCCCAGTTGCCGCTGGCGTTCGCCAAGCCGGCGCACGATGTTTTCAACCATCACCACCGTGCCGTCCACAATCAGACCGAAATCGATGGCCCCGAGGCTCATGAGATTTCCGGAGACTTTGCCCTGTACCATGCCGGTCACGGCAAAGAGCATGGCGAGCGGAATCGCCGCCGCCACAATCAGCGCCCCCCGAATGTTTCCCAACAACAGCAACAACACGACGACAACCAGGATGCCGCCCTCGAACAGGTTGTTGCGCACCGTTCGAATGGTCTCGTTGACCAGGTCGGTGCGGTCGTACAACGTCTTGATGACGACACCCTTGGGGAGCGCCTTCTGGATCTCCTGGAGCTTCTTGCGGACGCGGATCGCGACGGTTCGGGAGTTCTCTCCCGTCAGCATCATCGCCATGCCCTGCACCACCTCGTGACCGCGCTCCGTGGCGGCCCCGGTGCGGAGTTCTTCGCCCAGCCCGACCCACGCCACGTCACGGACACGCACCGGCACGCCGCCCCGCGTGGCGAGGACGATGTCTTCGACGTCGGCAACCGATTGCACCAGGCCCACGCCACGGATGAGGTACTGCTCCCCCTGGTGCTCGATGAAAGCGCCGCCGACATTGGCGTTATTGGCGCTCAAAGCCTGAATCACGTCGCGAAACGTCAGGCCGTAGCTGGTCAGTTTCCCGGGATCCGGCGCGACCTGATACTGCTTCTCGTAGCCGCCGATGGAATTTACCTCGGCGACGCCGGGCACGCCGCGCAGTTGCGGCCTGACCATCCAGTCCTGGATGGTGCGCAGTTCGGTCGGCGAGTACCCGTCGCCGTTCAGACAGTACTGGTAGATCTCGCCCAAACCCGTGGATATCGGCCCCATGGCGGGCTCCGTGATCCCCGCAGGCAACTGGTCGCGCGCTTCCAGCAGTCGTTCCATGATGCGCTGCCGAGCCCAGTAGATATCCGTGCCGTCCTTGAACACCACGGTCACTTGCGAGAGCCCGTACTTGGTCAGCGAGCGGACGTCCTCCACGTCGGGAATGCCGCTCATCGCGGTCTCGATGGGCGCCGTGACGAGGCTTTCCACCTCAGCCGGCGCGAACGCCTTGACGGCCGTGTTGACCTGTACCTGGACATTGGTGATATCCGGCACCGCGTCGATCGGCAGCATCTGGAACGCCCGGATGCCGATACCGATCAACAGGAGCGTAGCCAGCACGACCAGCAGACGCTGGCGCAATGCAAACTGAATGAGCGTATTCATGGGTTGTGATGAGGCCGGAGCGCCGTCTTCCGCCTCAATCCGAATCTCCCGTCAGTTCGCTGCGGAGCACTTCGGATTTCAGTATGAAACTGCCGGAGGAGACGACCCGCGAGCCGTCGGCCAGACCACCGAGCACCTCGTAAGCCTGGTCGACGGTGCGGCCCAGTCGCACCGGGACCATGCGGTACCTTCCCGACTGTTCCTCAACGAAGACCACCGAATGGTCATGAACGGTTTGCACGGCTTCCTCGGGCACAATAAGACTGTTCTCCACGCGGTCGGTCGCCAGCGACGCCGCGGCAAACATCCCGGCCCGCAGCATGCGATCGGTGTTCGGCACGGCATACCAGAACTCCACCGTGCGCGTCTCGGGTTCGACGCTGGCGCTAATGCGCAGCAAGCGGCCGGTGAACGTTGCCTCCGGAAACGCCAGCACCCGGAAGACGGCTGGGGCGTTGGTCAGGATCTTGCCTACCAAATCCTCCCGCACCTGGGCGGCAGCCAACATCGTCGATCGATCCGTGATCACGGCTAGTTTGTCCGCAGGCTGGACCCACGCCCCGATTGCCGCAGTGCGCTCGATGATCTCGCCGTCCTTCGGCGCTTTCACCGCCAGCGGCGCGCCCAGGTTCTGGGGGCTGTCCAGGCGGGCCAGCACGGCGCCCTCGTGAACGACATCGCCAACGCCAACCGACCACGTCAGCAGCCGGCCTTCCATCGGCGCGTGAACTTCCGCGGTAGCGTTGGGATCGAACGCGATACGCCCGGGAACCTGCGTCGTCACAAAGGCGGAACTGCGCCGCGCGACAACGCTTTGCACATGATTGGCGGCGACGGCCTCGGCGGCTAGATTCACCACGCCATTGGTCTCCCTGGCCGGGGCCTCGGTCCGCGCCGCAGGCGCGGGCTTCTTGTCGTCGTCATCATCTTTGTCAGCCGCCCTGCCGGGGCCGGCCACCAATGCCAGCATCGCAACACAAACCGGCAGCAAGCGGATTGTACGGGTCATTTTAGCTCCTCCAGCGAAATACCAGCCGCCTCTTCCAACTCGGATCGCGCCCGGCGCACCGCCAACAAAGCGTCGACATGACTCTTCAGGTAACGACGACGGGTCTGCTGCAGGTCGATGAGTGCCGTGAACGGGAATGCACCCGTTGCATACTTGTCGCGCGCCGCGCGGCCCTGGGCCTCCAGGTCTTTCGCCAGTTCGGAGGGAAACAGGGCCAGGTCGCGCTCGGCGCCAATGAGGACCGCATGGGCGCGACGCACCTGGGCGCTCACTTCGCCGCATCGCTTTTCCAGCGACAGCTCTGCTTCGGCCCTGGCTGCTAGCGCGCTGTCGACGACCGCGCCGCCGGCCGACCAGACGGGCAACGGCACGGTTACGCCGAAGCCCGCCTTCTGCTCACTCGTGTCGCGCGAGTTTTGTTCATAGAAAACCTCGACCCCGATATCGGGACCGCGTTCCTTCCGCGCCAGGGATACGCGCTCGTCCGCCTTGCGGATCTCCAAAGCCTGGGCTCTCAGGTCCGGATGTCGGGCACTTGCCGCGGCCAGCAGGGCGGCCAGCGGCACCTCGGGCGGCGCTTCGAGCAGCGTGCCAACCACGGCGGGCGGTGGCGCATCGCCCGGCCGGCCGAGCCACTGGTTCAGCGCCAACCCCGCGAGGATGATGGCCTGCTGCGCCGACTGGCGTTGACGTTCGGCATCGACCAGTTCCGCGCGCGCTTTGAGTTCCTCGCCCGGCAAGACAAAGCCCTTCTCGACGCGCTGATGGGCCACGTCGGCGATCGCTCGGGCGGCTTGGCAGTCGTCTTCCGCAAACACGGCCTGCTCGCGCGCGGCCAGCAATTCGAAAAAGGCGGTGCGTACTTCCGCCGCCAGGGCGATCGTGAACCCGGTCACGGCAATCTCCGCGGCCTCGACATCATGCTTGGCCAAGGCCTCCCTCAGCGCCCGCTTGCCCGGCCACTCCAGCGTCTGGCTGACACCAACATGGCGGTCGATCCCTTCGGTGTAAACCGCGGCGGGGTTGAACGGGTACGCGTCGCCGGCCCGGGCGCTGCCGCGCGCGGTCTCAATGTGCGCCAACAGCAGCCGTCGCCCACCATTATTCTGGATGGCTTCTGCCACGGCCGACGCCACGGTCAAGGGCGGCGATTCGGCCGCCTTGCCGGACACGGCCCAGGCCAGCCATGGAACCAGAATCCAACGGATGGACCCATGTAATCTCAGGTTCATACTCATAAGCGTGCAAAGATAGGCGCAGGCACCTGACGCCAAGCTTAAACCACAGCGGAACTCATGGTCGTTCGGGAGGATCCCTACCAAGCCGACCAGCCACCATCCACGACGAGATTGGCGCCGGTCATGTACGAAGAGGCGTCGGATGCCAGGAACACCACGGGGCCGACCAACTCGCCGGCCTTGGCCATGCGACCGATGGGCATCCGCGCCTGGTATGCCTCCAGGAACTCCGGCGCCTGGTTGTTGAAGATCCCCGACGGCGTCAACGTGTTCACCCGCACGCCCTTCTTCGCCCAGTAGGTGGCCAGGTAACGGGTCAGGTTGAGGATCGCCGATTTCGACGTAGAGTACGCCACGGGCTTGTAGAAGACCTCGCCCTTCTTGCGCCGGAATTCGTAGATGTCCTGACAAGGGGAAAGGATCCCGTAGATGGACGACACGTTGACGATCGAGCCGCGGCCCGCCTTGGCCATGGCCCCGCCGATGACCTGGCAACAGACGAACGTGCCTTTGACATTCACGCTCATGACTTTGTCGAACGACGCCTCGGGGTACTCCTCGAACGGCCCGACCTCGGAGGGCGGCGCGTCGGGCGGCGAGTCGATGGCCGCATTGTTGATGAGAATGTGCGGGCACGCCCACCGCTCCATGACCTGGCGAAGGCCGTCGCGTACGGATTCGCGCCGGGTAATGTCCACCCGGTAGCAGCGCATCTTGCCCGCCTTCTTCGCTTTCGCAATCTCGGCGCTCCGCACCTTGGGTACGTCGGTCACGTCGAACGCCGCGACCTTGACGCCGCGCTCCGCCAGCGCCAGGCCGTACTCGACGCCGAGCTGGCCCATGCCGCCGGTGACCACCGCCACGCGGTTCTTCAGGTCAAATAGTTTGTCCATGGCTGCGTCTCCTGGCTTCCCACACCACGTCGGCGAACTCGCGCACGGCGCCCGTGCCGCCGTCGCGCGCGAGTACCCATCGGGCCAGCCGGCGCACCGACGGCCATGCGTCGTGCACGACCACTGGCAGGCCGACGATCTTCAGGCAGTCGGCGTCGTTGATATCGTTGCCGACATAAGCGACCTCCGCCAGATCAACCCCTTCGCGGCGGGCCAGTTTCCTCAACTCGGCCTGCTTGTCGTCTACCCCGTGCAGGCATTCGAGCTTCAGCTTTTTGGCCCGTTGGACAACGACCCGGCTGGGTTCCGACGAGAGGATCAGGGGATGCACGCCGACCGACTCGAGCCGGCGCAGGCCATAACCGTCGCTGCGGCAGCACATCACGCTTTCCTTGCCGTCCTCCGAAACCAGCACCCGGTTGTCGGTGAACACGCCGTCGAAATCGAAGACCGCCAGGCGAAGCCTGCGGATCGTCGGGAGCAGGGACCGGTTCATGGGTTCAGGCTTTCTTCAAAATGTCGAAGCTGATGGCGTCGTCCGCCTTGAGCGGCTTCTTGAGACAACGGCCCAGTACGCGGTCGAGTTCGTACGGCGGCAGCCCGTCGCCGGGCGACTTCATCGTCACATCCGCGCGGCGCAGGACGTGCCCGGCCCGCAGGTTGCGGGCGGCCACGAGTTTCTTGCGCATCTTGAGGATCGGTTTGACTTCCATCTCAAGCGGCCGCTTGATGCCGTCGCCCAGCGCCAGCCGGGCGCGCTGCAGGTCGCGAACCATTTTCTTCAGTCCGATCGGTTCGAGCGAAAACGAATGATCCGTGCCCTTCCATGAACGATTCAGCGTGAAGTGCTTCTCGAATACCCGGGACCCGAGCACAAAAGCCGCCACCGACATCGAGATGCCGTTCTGGTGGTCGGACAGACCCACCACCACCTCCGGGAAGGCCTCCCGGTACGAGGCGATGACCCTCAAGTTCATGTCACCGGGCTCGACGGGATAGCTGGCCGTGCATTGCAGAATGCAAAGCTGGGGATTGATGGGCATGATCGTGTCATGGGCGCGGCGTACGTCATCCAGGGTGGCCCCGCCGGAACTGACGATCATGGGTTTACCCACCTTGGCGATGTGCTTCAGAAGCGGCGTGTTGACCAGGTCGCCGGACGCCACCTTGTAGGCCGGGACGTTCAACGACTGGAGGAAATCCGTGCTCTTGATGTCCCACGCTGTGGCAAACAGCGTGATCCCGACTTGCCGGGCATAGGCGATCAGCTCGACGTACTCCGGCTTCTCGAATTCGAGCGCTTCCCGGTGCTCGCCATAGGTCGCGCCGAAGCTGTTCTCGTTGTCGTAAGCCGAATAGTAGAGGGCCTTCGTGTAAAGCGATCGATTATGCCGTTTCTGGAGCTTCACCGCATTCGCGCCGCACTCCTTGGCCGCCTTGATCAGGTCCTTGGCCTTCTGAACGTCGCCCTGGTGATTCTGCGCCAATTCCGCGATGACGTAGGCGTCCGTGCCGTCGCCAATCCGGGTACCATCAATGACAAGATCTCTCATGATGCCTGCTCCATTTTGTCGTTCCCCTCCCGCCGGAAAGCCATGTTCACCCCACCCCTGTTCTCGAACAGGTTCGCCTCGTACATCAGTTGCCGAAACGATCCGGCCTCGGCGACGATCGCCTTCAAGACATCCGGGTGGTGGATGCCTTCTCTCGGGGCGGCGTAGACGTGGAGGAAAAGCTGCCGGCAGGATTTCATGGCCATGTGCAGGTAAGGCCTCGCATTATCGTTCATTTCCTGCAAAGACTTGGAATTCCAGAACAGATCGAAATGGTCAGTAAAATCCTTCCACTTCCAGGCGGGTACGATCACGATACGCCGCCCTTTCATGATCGCTTTCAGCGAGGACCCGGGCGGGCTCTCCCGCACCTCGCGATAGCCGCAGACTTCTCCTGGAAACAGGCTTTTCAGATAAAGTTCCGCCACGTAAAGCCACGGGGGGATGTCGACCGCGGCGTAGACCAGGGCCGGATGGTGACGGAGGAACACTTCCGCTTGTCCGCCGTACCCACTCCCCAGTTCCAGGACAGACTGGACGCCATTGAGGCCGACGGCAGCAGCGCGTGCATAAAGGTATTGGTATCCGAGCGTGTGATAGGCGTAGTGGCGGCCATCGATCTCGACCGTGTCGTCCGGATTACCGACCAGGGAATCCTCCAGGATCGGCCACCCGCGCGCTTCACCCTGCAGCACCAGGAACCGCAAGCGCAGGCTTTGCCGCATGGCGTGATCCTGTTGACGGATCAGCGCACCCTGGGTTTCCTCGAAGTAACGCACCAACCCCGCGATCCACGGGAGCCGCCGGGCCAGGCGCAAACCCGCCGCCCCTCGCCCCGTGAGCCTGGGCACGCGCCCGGGATTGGACGGCAGCACGGATCGAATGCCCGTCCGGATGGGGGCGCGGCGAAAATTGTCCAATTGCTCGGGTTCGCGCAGATATGCCGTCAGCGGTTCCACGATATCCCGCCAGTAGGCGGTCGCCTGCCACCGCGGATCGCTCCGGTTGTGGTCGGCCATCATCAAGTCCAACAGTTCGGTATCAGCCTGCATGCCGAAAATCTCCGGATTCGGGTCCGCTCATGATGGGGTGTTTACTCGGAAGGCTTGGTATCCGTCTGCCACGTGAGCAGCGGTCGGACCACGCCGGCGTAGCCCTCCACATAATCGCCGCGCGCCGATCCGCCGGTCAGGGGATCCGCGACCTGAAAAGACAGCACGTCCTTCGCCTTCACGAAGTGCATCTTCACGCCGCGCGAGGCAAACAACGATACGTTCAGACTGTACTCGTTTTCAGAGAGCAGGTTGGCGGGGATGGTGACCACCGACGAGTAGACGCCGGGGCGCTCCCGGACGGTCTCCTGCGGTTCGACGCCCGCAAAGGCCACCGTGCCTTGCGTGCAGAAAGCCACCAGGCAACGAAAGCCGAGATTAGCCTCGGCAACGCAGTATCGGAGTCGGACCGATACCTCCTCCGTCACGTTGAAGACCGCTGCCGGAGTCCCATCCGATTTTGTCACGCTCACCCCGACTAGACGCAGTTGCGAGGTTCCCGGTGCTGCGTCAGCCGACCAGACTCTCGATTCCTGGGCCTCGGCCATGGTCGTAAGATAATGGGACACCACGTCCTCCGCCGTCCCCATCTTCACCAGGCGCCCGGCGTCAAGCAGCACCGCCTTGCTGCAAAGCCGCAAAATAGCCGGCATGTTGTGGGAAACGAATAGCACGGTCCGGCCGGCCTGACTGACTTCCTCCATCTTGCCCAGGCAGCGTCTCTGGAACTGCGCGTCGCCCACGGCCAGGACTTCGTCGATGACCAGGATCTCGGGCTCGAGATGGGCCGCCACCGCGAAGGCCAGCCGCACGTACATGCCACTTGAATAGCGCTTCACCGGCGTGTCGATGAACTTGGCCAACTCCGAGAACTCGACGATCCGGTCGTACTTGGCGTCGATTTCGGCCTTCTTCATGCCGAGAATCGTGCCGTTCATGTAGATGTTCTCGCGTCCCGTCAACTCCGGGTGAAAACCGGTGCCCACTTCGAGCAGGGAGCCCACGCGCCCATTGATTAGGGCCTCGCCCTCCGTCGGCTCCGTGATGCGGCTGAGGATCTTGAGCAGGGTTGATTTGCCCGCGCCGTTCCGCCCAATGAGGCCGACCACCTCACCGGGCTGGACGTCGAAAGAGACGTCCTTGAGTGCCCAGAACTCCTGTGCCCCGTCCTTTTCGGCCTCGACCTTGCGGGCCTCGGTGGCCGAGTGCCCGATCTTGCCGAAGTGTTCGCGGGGGTCCCGGCCGCGCGCTTTGTGCCACCAATAGCGCACTTCATCGACCAGGGTATGGCGGCTGATCGCCCCCAACTGGTAGCACTTGGAAAGATTGCGAACGGCTATGGCGGGTTCCAACATACGCTAGATGGTGTCCACGAACGTGCGCTGCACGCGGTTGAAGACCAGGAGCCCGCTGACCAACAGGATCAGCGTCACACTGACGCTGACCATGGCGGCCAGGGGCGTAACCGTGCCGGTCCCGGCGAGCATCCAGCGGGCGCACTCGACGACAAACGACAACGGATTGCTCCAGAGCAGGATTCGCATGGCGGGTCTCGCCACCTGCGAGGCCGGCCAGACGATGGGGGTCGCATACATCCCGAGCTGGGTCAGAAAGGTGAGGGCAAAGCGCAGGTCGCGGTACTTCGTCGTCAGGGCCGCCACCCAGAGCCCGACGCCCAGCCCGATCGCCGCGCACTGCAGGACCAGCAGGGGGAACAGGACCAGTTCCCAGCGGGGAGCCATGGATGACGCGGTGAAGATAAGGAAGTAGAGATAGAACCCAAGCAACATGACCAGGTTCAGCGTGAAGTGGGCCAGATTGCTGAGAACCCCGGACAACGGAATGATCAGCCGCGGGAAATAGACTTTCGACAGGACGTTGGTGTTTACCGTGAGCGAACTCGCGCCCTGCGTCATGCAGCCGGCGAAGTAATTCCATAGGACTGTGCCGCTCATGTAGAACACGATCTTCGGAATTCCATCGGTGGATATTCGAGCGACCTGCCCGAAGATGACCGTGAAGACCAAGGTGGTGCTCAAGGGTTGGATGATGAACCACAACGGCCCCAGAATGGTCTGCTTGTAGACGGCGGTCAAATCCCTGACCGTCAACATCCAGAGCAGATCGCGATATTCGACGATTTCCCGCCAATTGATCCGCCACCAGGGCTGATTCGCGCGTATGTGGGTACGGTGCATGAATACGTTCGGATCCGGGCACACTCCGTGCCCGTCACTTATGCGGCGCCTCTGCCGCACGGAGCGGAGCCGCTTCCGGCTCCGGCCGCTCGTGGCGAGGAGCACTCGCGACGAGCCGGCGCGGGAAGCCGCGCCGCTCCAAGAGGAGGCAGGCCGGTTCTCAGACAGGTTCCTACTTTACGCCCGTCAACAACCTGACCATGGGATTCTCCAGAATCGCCATGGCCGTATCGCGCAGTTTCTGGGCGCGCCGGACCCGGCTGAGCACGAACGTCGATTCCGCGTCGCGACCGTTCTGCCCGAGTTGGGTCTCGGCCTCGCGCAACTCGGATGCCAGCAGGCCCATCTTGTTGCGGATCAGCATCAGGAGTCCCTGATGCAACGCCGTGGCAATGTCGTCGGCGGTGCGGTAGTAAGACTTGCGGTCTCTCTGCTTCCACGAACGCCGCAGCAAGCCAAGGCTTTCGAGTTGCCGCGCCGCAATGCTTACCGCCGCTTTGCTCAGCCCCAGGTCGCGGGCAATATCGTCCAACGAACACTCCGCCTGCGACAGGTAGAGGTGGACCAAAATCTGCCCGACCACCCGCCCCAACCCCAAATCCTGCGCGGTGCGCCCCCCCACTTCGGTCAGGCGCCGACGGACCTCGTCTATGGGTTTTGAACCGTTCATTTCCAGCGTTTACAGAATTATTAACGCACAGAATATTGTGAGTTTGCGGTGGTGTCAATGGGTTTTGTTTCGGAGCCATCAAGGCCGAAACCCATTTATCTGCAACGACTTCCGGCATGACGCTTACGGGTAGGGCGACGGCATCCCTGCCGCGCCTCTTCCAGTCTCTGCTGCGTCATCCGTTCCTTACGGTTCGACCGAGACGCGGTAGTAACGGCTGGGCCCCGGGATGGTGGCCGGATCGTCCCAGCATCCTACTGCGTTCGTACGGGTCTGATTGGTCGGCCAACCGGCCTTCAGGTCGTCGGTCCACCAGATCCGGTAGATGCTTCCTGTAGCGCAGTCCCAAGAAATGCGGAAGGCATTCGTCGACGGCTGGAGTTGGCGACCCGTTATTCGGAACGGCGCCTGGAGACCCAGCAAGTACCCCCACGCCTGGAACTCGCTCAGTTCCCAATACGAAGTTACCACACCGCTCTTGATCGTGAGTTTGACGCGTTTGGCCAGCACCCCGCCCAAATCGAATGGCTGCGCGGCCGTCCCCGCCACCAGCGTCCCGGTAGTTGCCACCGTGTACGTGGTCCCGTCCAGAGACACCTGGATGTCGAACGTCTTACTGCTGTAACCGTCGCTGGTTCCATACAAGACAACCTGTCCCAACCGGGCGACTAGACCGCTCTGGAACGAATACACGAAGCTCTGCGGCCCGGGGTTCACGGTGCTACACCACAAGGTTCCGACGCTCCCGTCGGCCAGATTGGCTGCCGCGTAGCCGGCGCTGTACTGCGAACTGAACGACTGCAACACACCGCCATAAGCAGGCAACAACAGGTTCACCGAGGCCGGGGGCGTCGAGAACACCGTCGCGCAGTCGCCGTTTCCGCTGGCCGGTGCGCTACGATTCCCCGCCCAATCCTCAGCCACCAAGTCAAAACTGTACGTGTCGTCGCCTGTCACAGTCGTGAAGCTGAAGGCGTCGCTGCCGTTAGTCAGAGTCAACCCCGAATCCGTCCACGCGCCGCCGGTTCCCTTGCGATACCACAGTTCCACTTTCTTCAACCCGCTCCCGCTATCCCCGGCGCCCGCGTAGCTCACCGCGATCGGCACGCCCTGCGCTGTCGCTGGCACGCTGGCCGTGCCAGGCACCGGCGCTGTATGATCGACCACATAGCTCATGGCCGCGGCCGCCTCGTTTGACCGGCCTCCGCTATCCGTGCACACGCCCGCCGGTACGCTGATACCGAGCGTGCCGTCTCCCGTCACGTTCACTACCTGCACCGTGTAGGAGGATCCGCTGCCCACGAAGTTGGCAAAGTTCCCGGCCGCCGTCCCACCCGACGCCAGACTAATATCCGACTGAGTGAACCCCGTCACAGGTGCCGTGAAATCGATCCCGAACCCCAATGTGCTCGCATTGGTCGGACTTGTACCCAGCCGCCGAATCGTGCACTGCGGCGCCACCGCGACGAAGTACCCCCACGCCTGGAATTCGCTGAGTTCCCAATAAGTTGCCACTACGCCGCTCTTGATTGTGAGTCTGACGCGCTTGGCCAGCACCCCGCCTAGATCAAATGGCTGCGCGGCCGTCCCAGCTACCAGCGTGCCGTTGGTCAATGCCGTATAATAGTTGATCCCGTCCAACGACACCTGAATATCGAACGTCTTGCTGCTATAGCCGTCGCTGGTTCCGTACAGCACGACCTGCCCCAGCCGCGCAACTTGGCCGCTCAGGAACGAGTACACGAAACTCTGCGGGCCGGGGTTCGCGGCACTGCACCACCAAGTACCAACGGCCCCATCCGTCAGTTTGGCCGCCGCGTAAGTTGAGCCGTCGTACTGCGAACTGAACGACTGCAGCACACCGCCATTAGCCGGCAAGAGCAGGTTGAGCAACCCGGCTGTCCCTGTAACAGCCCTTGTGAGCGCCCCGCCATTGCTATTAAACACCGCGCTGTTGCTGGTGATACCGCCGGCAGTGGGTGCAAAGCACACGATCAAGTTTGTGCTCGCGCCGGCGGCAAGCGCGTAATTCGGACTCGTCAGGAAGGCAAACGGAGCCGTGAGTCCGCTCACACAGCCTGTCAGGGCCTCATCACCCACGTTCTGCACCATGAAAGCCAAGTTGGCTACCGTGTTGATCTGCACCGAACCGAAGTCCAGGCTCCCAGGCGTCACTGACAGGGTCGGGGGTTTATTGACGGTAAAGTTGGCCGTGATGACCCGCGGCATGGTCATAGGCGCGGTGATGACGTTGCCGGCAATCGTGCAACCGTTGGTCTGGCCACTCCAGCCGCTTAAGTGAGAATGGCCCGCGGGCGTGGCCGTAATCTGTGCGCTGGATCCCCTTGGCCACCAGCCGCCCGGCGTGTTCAAGCTGCCATTTCCATTTGTCGCCACAGTCAGCAAGTAGTTTGTCGCCCACAACCAGATGATCGCCGAATTGTTCGTCAAGTTGAAGGCCCCGGTATTCGTCCCGCCTGTTGGGTTGGACAGCACACTGCCCGTTCCTGTCCAGCCTGAACATACGTACTGGGTCGTCGCGCCCATTGCTATTGGAGAGTTGGTTACGGATGCTGTGATGTTCGTGCCATAATCATACAATTGCGATCCCCCGGGTGGATTCCCCTTGCCGTAAGCAGGCATCGTCACCGTCAACGAATATTGTGCCAACGTGGTAAAAGTCCATACATCGCCGGTAGTGACCCCTGCGGTGTTCCTGGCATTGATCTGCCAGAAGTAAGCCGTGTTGCACGCCAGAGTTCCCGGATCGTACGTTGTGCCCGTCTGGTTGGTCTTGAAGGACAGACTCACCGCATTTGTTCCGAAGTACACATCGTAGTTGCTGGCCCCGCCGCCATCGGTCCAGAGCAGACCCGCAGTTCTCGATACATTTGCCGCCAGATTCGAGGGACTGACGTTGATGGCTTTGGCGGCTTGAATGTTAACGACCGACGAACCTTGGTAAGCGTTAAGCCATGCCGTGCCGGTACTGGTGACTTCGAAAAGCTGCAAATTCTCCATGTGATAAGTGCCTTGCGCGCTCGCCGCTCGGATTTCCGCGAGACTAAAGATCAGCGTCGCCATAATCGGCCCGGTGCCATCCGCACAGAATGCCGCTGACTGCGAGAACCTGCACGTACCGCCGACATCCACCAAGTCGCCGGCAAGAATGTAGTTGCCACTAACTGTGGGGTTCACCCAGCATTTGACTTCGATAAAGTCGGCGATGCCGTCGCCATCGGTATCCACGGTTGCATAGATCGGATCGCCCAGTACACTGCCATTGCCGGAGGAAACGCTGAATGTCCCCGTCGCCACGCGCTGTAGGGGTTGCCCTAGTGCGGTCGTGCCAGAGGCTCGATAGGCAATCGAATACCTTCCCACCTGTTGCACCTTTGGCAGCACCCCAGCGTAAACGCCATCATTGGGTGCGCAATCGTTGTGCCAGCCGTCGTCAAACAACGCTAGGCTATTCGTGGTTCCATCTGGCAATCGGATTATTGACGTCACGGATGCGTTCGATACGGCAACGAAGGGGTTCGTGGTGATATCGGCCAGCACACACGACAGAACCGCATCCTGTCCTGGCGCAAAGAGGTTCATCGTCTGCGGAAGCAATCCAACATTGGAGTCACCAAAGGCCATCAAGTCATATGCTGCCTGTGCCGTGGTGATGTTGCTGGCATCGATGACTGCCGTCCAAATGCCGGCCGTCGGATTAGCAATAGTAAAGTTTGCTTGTAGCAGGTTGCTCGCCATTACGCTGGCCGTGTACTGTACACTCGTATTCGTCTGCGGTGTATTCGCGTCAATCCGCGTTCCGAACGGGTCGTTCAGCCGGAAGATGATGTTCGTATCACTCGCCATCAATTGGACGGTCAGCGTTGTGCCGGCATCGGAGGTCACAGGCAGAGCAAGCACGGCCCCTTTGGTCACCGTCCCGGCCAGCGATTCAAATGGTTGCATCGGGGTGGATTGCTGGGTGGCTTCCGCTGCCACCAAAGTTTTGGCGCTAGTTGTTCCCGCCAGCGTCGTCGTTTGAATGCTGGTGGGCGTAGAAGCCGGGTTCAGCAAGGTATTGGTTATCCAGCTAACGACGGCACTATCCTTCATAAGGAAGAAGTGGTCAAGCGACTTACCTAAATCTGCATCAGTTATGCTCTGCACCGGGTTGGGGGTATTGCACGCACCACTTGTTTGCACCGGACTGAACTTAACGCTTTTTACCGAATGCAACCAAGGCCATTGTGATCCCCAAGCCCAGAAAGTACCGTTGACACTCGGTTTCGTGACGAGGCCATCGTTGATCCGCTCATCAGTCTCCCAAACGTTATCCCACACATTCATATCGCCGATAGCCACACCCCCGAGAGGACACGGATCCGGTTGACCATTCCAAGACAATCCTTTCCCGATTACGTACGCACTGTTACCCGCTGAGAATAAATACAATGGCACAGATGGCCAAGGATGACTAGGGTTGTAGTGACCTGTCATTTCGGATGTCTGAAGATTGGTTGTTGAAGCCCAGTGCATGTGAAGTATGTCCATGAGGAGTCCACCCCCTCCAACCTGAAAACCATAATCGGCCACTTTTGAACCGCAATTGGGAGTCCCAAGCATGACAACCTTACCGACCTTCAAGGTGAAAGAAGGGTTCGCCAGGGGGATGTGGTCATAGTTGCCCAAGGCACCGCGCGTAAACAGTCCCCCCATGCTGTGGGCAACAATGTGAATCTGAGGCGGATAATACGTGAACGTGGTTCTGTATTTCTCAGCCTTTTGCTGGACGTAACTAATCAATGAAGCGGCATTGGCTTCAATCGACAACGTGCCATTGATAAAATGACCCATTGTGCCTTGGCTGTTAAGGATTCCAGTTTCAGGCTGATTACAATCCCAGACATTAGTGAATCCACTCGCTACTAGTGCGCTGTGTATCTCGTGCCAAGAATTGCTATCTTCGACAGCCCATTCCGTGTCTGACCCATAACCACGCACAAGGACGACCGGCGTATTCTGAGGCGTTGGCGACGGGGGCTGAGTAATGCTTGACAACGCGATGTTGACAATCGTCGTTTGTCCCACAACCACAGTCACTTCATTCGTTGTGCCCACATTGAGCAGCGGGGTGGGCGGATTCGCGGTAACACTGTAGTGTGCGTTGGAACGTAGTCCGGACATTGAGTAGCCACCATTCACCCCAGTAACCGCTTGAGGAGATTGCCTGCCATTGCCCGCACCCGGTCCAATGACGGAAATGGTAACCCCACTCACAGGTGAACCGTCGCTTACCCTTGTCACCCTTCCAGTAATCGTACCGGTCATCGTCGTCGGATCCGAATAGGCGGAACCCGTGACTTGCCGGATTTGGTTTCCAGCACCGGTGAACGTCACATAAGCCATATCATTTCCAGCGACCGTCGGCGCGTAGCGTACCGTCACCATTTGGGACGCTTGAGGAGCCAGCGTGTAACTGCCTCCGCTCAGAACGCTGAAGGGTGACGGTGACGAAACGCTGGCAGTGCCCGAAATGGTAAAGGTGGAGACGTTTTGGACAGTGAATGTCCGATCCACATGGTTCAACACCAAAAGGGTTCCATAGGATGTCGTTGTGCTTGGCGTGACATTCACAGTAAATACGGTCCATAGGGCCGTCGGGCAACCAGCCCAAAGGCCAGGAACCGGGGGCCAACCCGTGGTCCACGGCAAATAATAGATTGTGGCATGACTGTCACCGGAGAACGCATACGAACCAATGCTCGTGGGGGCGTTACCTTGAAAATATACACCCCTAAGGTTCGTGCAGCCATCGAACGCCTCATACCCGATGCTGGTCACGCTGCTGCCGATAGTGACGACGGTCAGACTGGTGCAACCATAGAACGCGAGGTCCCCGATGCTGGTGACACCGTTGCCGATCGTGACAGTGGTCAGGTGGGTGCAACCATAGAACGCATCGCTACCGATGCCGGTCATGGCGCCGTCGGAGATTGTAACGGTACCCAGGCTGATGCAGCCAGAAAATGCAGAACTCCCGATGCTGGTGACGCTGCTGGGGATCGTAACACCGGTCAGGTGGGTACAGGCCTCGAACGCATAGGACCCAATAGTGAGCACGCCACTGGGGATGCTCACGCTGGTCAGAGCGGTGCAGCCATCGAACGCCTGATACCCGATGCTGGTGACCGTCGCCCCACCGGGGGGTATGGAAGGCGGGATGGTGACTGCCCCGCCGGCACCAGTGTAATCAGTTATCGTCGCAGTCCCGCTGTTGATCGTATAGGTGAAGTCACCCCATACGAGGTCCGCTGATACGTTGCCGGACAACATCGCCATGATTGCGCATGTCATTACCACCAGCCGAAGAACCATCGTCCGTCCGCTACTCTTTGTTAGGATCATGGATCAACCCTCCTTCCGCAAAAGACATCTCTCATCAGCCAGTACTA
Source organism: uncultured bacterium (assembly GCA_903895695.1). Lineage (GTDB taxonomy): Bacteria > Verrucomicrobiota > Kiritimatiellia > CAIKKV01 > CAITUY01 > CAITUY01. The sequence continues at coordinate 7,379 of CAITUY010000031.1, read as the reverse complement.
GACATCCACCCCTGTGGTGGCGGCAAGGCGACTCCAATCCCAGTATCCGCTCACAAAGTTTGGTGTCGTTAACGCACCCAGGCTGCAGGAGTCACCCAGGATCCCACGGAAATACCGGAAGAACCCATAATAACTCGTCATGCACAACCAGTATAATGGGACGAACTCATTGGATCAGAGATCGTTCAATAGTGCTTTCCTCTTCTGGTCGTATTCCTCCTGGGAAACCAACCCCGACCTTCTTAGCCCTTCGAGTTTCGTCAGTCGTGCTCGAATGTCGGTTGAATCTCCATGTGACACGGTACTGTCGTCCTGACGTGTGCCGGTTATCGCACTTGGTGGTGTGGTCATGTCTATCGTTGCTATTGCGGTCGGTCGTCCGCCGAGTGTCGGGTACCAACCCTTAGTCTCCGGCAAATAGTATGCCGTCGCCTGCTTGTCGCCATGGAACACATTATTGCCAAGGACCGGGGCGTTACCCTTGAAATGAATCTCCGTCAGGCTGCCACAGTCATAGAACGCACAACTCCAGATGCGGGCGACATTCTTGCCGACCGTGACGCTGGCCAGGCTGGTGCAGTCTTGGAAAGCAACGCCCTGAATATTCTTAACGCCGTCGCCAATCGTCAGGTTGACCAACCCGGAGCAGCGATAGAACGCATGGTCGCCGATGCTGGTTACGCTGTCGCCTATCGTGAAGTCGGTAAGGCTGGTGCAGTCTTCGAATGTATAGTCGCCCACGCTGATGATGCTCTTGCCGAGCCATACGTTGGCGAGCCCGCTACAGTTTTGGAATGCACCGTTGCCAATACTCGTGATGCTGTTCGGGAGCGTAACACCGGCGAGCTGCGTACAGCCGAAGAAGGCGCCGTTGCCAATTGCAGTGGGGCCATTAAGAACCGTGACGCTGAGTAGGCGCGAACATTTTGCGAAGGCAAGGTTCCCAATGCCGGTGACCGGTAGGCCGTGAATCGTGCCAGGGACTATCACTACGCCCCCAGGCCCATCGTATCCGGTGATGGTGATCCTGCCGTAATTGGTCGAGCAGATAAATTGGGCTTGAACGGATGCAACACTGACAAGCAGCAGCGAGAGTGCCCAAACGCCATAAAGGGACCTTGCACGCATATCTACCTCCCGATCCCCCTGCCCCCACCGCACAAATGCTTATAGGCCAGGCCCCACGTCGGCACAACTCTATTTGCAGGCGCTTCAGCGCTGGCTACATACAGGCGTGGACGCCCGCGTCGTCAAACTCGGGCAGTCATCTTGTCACTGGCGCTTCACGCATGGCCCCGCTTGACCGCGGCGGCGTACTCGTCGAAACCTTCGCGCGAGCCGATCATCTGCACGCCGAGCGGAATGCCGTCCTTCATGACGAGCGTCCGGATGACGGACTCCGTGGAGCCATCGAGCAGATGATCCTCGTAGCCGACGCCCCCCGGGTGCCCAATCGAGTAGATCTCAAAGTCCTTGGCGCGGAAACTCAACGGTGACGTCTCGGCTTGGTAGAACTGGAGGCTGCGCCCCTCCAAAAAGGCGACGAGGTTGGTGGCCGCAACCTTGCCCTGGGTCGTGGCTTCCTTCATCGAGCAGCGGGCGAGCCCCTCGAGCTGGATCGCGTCGCCGGCCGCAAAGCAGCCCGCAAAACGCGTTTGCAGGAAATGATCCGTTACGATCCCCCGGCCTGCGTCGAGGCCGGCCAGCAGCGCCAGGCTCGTGTCCGGGCGCGACCCGACAGACACGAGGCACAGTTCGGCTTCGAGCGTGTGACCGTCGTCCAGCGTCAGGCGGGCCGTCTGCGGGTCGGCCGAAACCGCCTTGACCCCGTGCCCCAGGATCACGTGAATGTGACGATCCTGCAGACGCCGCAACAACACGACGGAAGCCCGCGCGCCGAACTGGGCCGGCATCAGGCGATCCATCAGTTCAACGATCGTCACTTCCATTCCGGCATCCAGCCCTCGCAAGGCTGACTCGATACCCAGAATACCGCCGCCCACGACGACGACCTGCCCCCCGGGCCGGACCCGCGAACGGATCCGACGCGCGTGCTCCGCGTTCCACAACGGCCACACGGCGGGACTCCCCTCGCGCGCAAAGGGCGGCAGGACCGGCAAAGCGCCCGTCGCCACGATGACGCCGTCGAATCTCTGCGTAACGCCTCCGGCCTCGACCGTACGGTTCGTAAGGTCGAGCGCCGTGACGGGCGCGTTGAGTCGGAGTTCGATGCCTTGCGCTGTGTACCAGTCAGCCGGGCGCAGTTGGATGCCCGACAACTCGGCATGCCCGAAAGCCAAGGCCACCAGGCGCGGCCGGTAGTAGGGCAGTACGTCTTCGGCCGAAAACAAGGTTACCGCGGCGCCCGCCTCGCGTGCCACCCGCGCCGCCTCCACGCCCGCATGTCCCGCTCCAATGATTCCAATGTGCATGGTTAAGAGGTGTTCCGTGTTCAGTGTTCAGGTTTCAGTGTTCGGGAGGCCGCCACCCTTGTCTCTGGCATAGTCTTTACCATAATCTCAGCAAGACGCAGGCAAAGATCGGGGTAACGCTGCTTTCTGTTCACTGTTTACCGTTCACCGGCTTCTTCAGCCGCTCCTTCAGCGCCCGGTAATCCGTCTTGCCTGTTCCGAGCACCGGGATCGCGGCGAGCTTCACGATCGTGCGAATGTTATAGAGGGCCGACAGGCCGGCCTCGCGCAGACATTGGTTGACCTCCTCGCGAGCCAGCTCGCGAATCGTGAACAGCACCAACTCGGGATTGAGTTCGACGGGCGTCGCCTCGACGGCCAGGACCGGGCCATCGTCCGTGGCTTGCACGTAGTGCCGGTTGAGAATCTCTTCGATGGCCGGCAACGAAATCATCTCGCCGCCCAGCTTCACGAACCGCTTGAGCCGGCCCGCAAAGGTCAATACGCCGTCGGCCGCCTCGGTGACGAGGTCGCCTGTGCGATACCACGTGCGCCCCTCGAACTCGACGAACGGCGAGGCGCCCTCGAAGTTCAGGTAGCCCGCGAAGATGCTGGGCCCGCGGACCAGCAACAGGCCGGGTTGACCTCGCTCGACGCGTCGACCGCCGGTGACATCGACGATCGCCTGTTCGACCGATGGCAACACCTTGCCGATCGTCCCGGGTTGCGGTGCGGTGACGTCATTGACCGACACCACCGGCGAACACTCGGTGATGCCGTAACCTTCGACGACGCTGACGTGCGGCCATAGGCGCATCACCATTTCGTAGAGGTTCTCCGGACATTTCTCCGCGCCCGAAATGACGGCGCGCAGGCTGTCAAGTTCATCCGCCTTGACCGCGCGTACAATGCCGTTCAGGAACGTCGGCGTGCCGACCAGCAGCGTCACCCGGTAAGCCTTGATCAGTCGCGCCAGCGTGGCGCCTTCCGTCGGATTCGGATGATAGACGACCGGCACTCCCGCCAGCAGCGGCAACACGGTCGTGATCACCAGGCCGAACGAGTGGAAGGGCGGCAGCATCCCAATCAGCCGGTCGTCGTGACGGAACTCGAACACCCGGCAGAGGTCATTGAGATTGGCCAGTATGTTGGCGTGTGTCAGCGGCACGGCCTTGGGCAGGCTCTCGGAACCGCTGGTAAACAGCACGACCGCCGTCTCGTGGCGCCGGGCCGACCGCAAGACGGCCACCCACCCCACCCGGCTGCGCACAAGCGCCGCCACCTTGCGCCGCCAGCCGATCCGGCGGCCGACGTCCTCCAGCAACACAAACCGTGGCTTGAGCGCTTCGAGCCCGTCCGTCTGCGCCTCAATCCGCTGGACGAGCGCACCGGCCGTGAGCACGTGCCGGACGCCCAGCAAATCCAGCGAGTGAGTCATGTTGCGGACGCCCACCGTCCAGTTGACCATGACGGGGATCTTGCCGGCAGCCAGCACGGCAAAATAGACAATGCCGGCCCCGGCCGACGCCGGCAGCATGATGCCGACATAATCGCCGGCCAAACCCTCGATCTGGGTCTTGAGCACGAGAATGGCCGTGATTGCCTCGCGGTACGTCTTGACACCGCCCGAGGGATCCGCCAGTACGGCCCGGCCCGGCCCTTGGCGCGCCTGTTCGATCAAGGCGTCGAGCAGCGTGGCGCCGTTCGGCACCCCGGCCCGGCCCGCGGGACCGCCGCATTCGAACCAAGCCGCCGGCACGGGCTTCAACTCGAGCAGCCCAGAGGCCCCGGCTTCGCCGCGCGCCGCCAGCAGAACGTCCTCCACGCGCGTCAGGCCGCCGCCGTCCCCCATGGGATAACCGAACTCGTGCTCGATCCAGAGGGCGAGGTCGACCAGCGCGAGGCTATCCAACCCGAGGTCGCGCGAAAGTTGATCGTCCGGATTGATGCGGCTGCGTCCCGTGATCTCCCGAAGGTGGCTCATGACCAGGTCGCGAGTGGCGGCGGGAATCTCATCGATCAGCCGGTTGTCGGCGCGCGTGCGTTCCGGTTCCGGCAGTTCGCGCGTTCCGCCCGCTTCCCAATGGGTATATGGCACATAGGTTGCAGGCCGCGCCGCGCGGTTGTAGAACGCCTCGAGGGCGCGGTTGAGCGTGGCCCGGTCGGCCTGGCGCGGCAGGTCCGCGGGTTCGGCCAGTTCTATCGAGACCTCCCGCCGCGGCCCGAAGAAAAACCCGTTGGCCAGCACCGCACCGGCCAGGCGGCGGGCCAGGGCCCCAAGCCGGGGAGCGTGGCCCGAGGCCCGCCCGAACGCGCTGCCCCACAGCCCGGTGGTCCTGACGAGCACGACGCGAATGCCGGGCGCCTCGCGCAGGATCGTTTCCACCGCGCTGTTGCCAGCCAGATCCGTTTCCCGCTGGCGCATAATGTGGCCGGCCGGATACATCAGGATGTTTTCGCCCTGCTTAAGCGCACCGATGCAGCCGGCAATGGCCCGTTCGACCTCGGCCTGACCGCGCTGCCCATAGACCGCCGGATCGGACATCGGAATCACGCGTACCATCCTGGCGAGCGATCGCACGACCGGACGGTCAATTTGGTCCTGGTCGGCCAGCGGCCGCGGTTGGAAGCGGCGGTGCAATTCCGTCATGACGATGACAGGGTCGATCAGGGCGGGATGGTTGGGAAGAAACAGGATCCCGCGTGTACCTCGCGCGGCCACCGCCTCGATTCCCGTCACGCGGATCCGGTAACGCAGGCGCAGCAGGGCCCGCGTCAGCCCGCGCACGGCCGCTGCCATCACGGGGTGTCTCTCCAATCGCGGAACACCCAGGCCACCGCCGTGCAGACAACAATGCCGACCACGCCGAGCACGCCGAACGCCGTGGTCGGCAGGAGCCAGGCGTTCAGGCCGTTGGCCACGAACGACGACAGCAAGATGCCGGAGAATACCGCAAAATTGACGGCCGCCAACACGGCGCCCTTTCGCGCGGGCGCCGGGCGAATCTGCAGGAAGCTTTCAATCGGGATCAACATGACGCCGGCCGCCAGCCCGGCCGCAAACGTCAGCGCGAACAGCGAGTCGACGCGTACCGAAGCCGCGAACAACGGGACCGCCTGGATCGCCACCATCACAAGACCCATGCTGGCGCCGGCCGCCGGCAGCACGCGATACCAGCGCCGGGCCTCAACCCGGTGCATGACGAGCAAGCCGCCCAGACCGATGCCCATCAACTCGCTGACGATCAACCCGCTGGTCATGGACTTGGTCATGTGGAACTGTTGAATCCCGAGCGTATTGATGATCAGGATCTCGGCCGACCCAATGAACCACACAAACACGTTCACGATGATAGTCATCATCAACAGGCGGTCCTGTCGCGTGGCGATCAATTCGCGCACCGTGTCGATCGGGCCGTGCCAGGGAACGCGGGCCGACGGATTGGCGGCCGGCCGGCGCGGCACACCCAGGCTCACGAGCAAGCCCACGGCCGCCACCGCCACCACCGAGACCCCCACCACCCAGCGGCCGGCTTTGATGCCGAGCCACACGCCCTTCACGTCGAGCGCCACCCCCGCCATCGCCACGCCACTCAGAATGGCGACGGTCACCAACATGCGCAGGATCCCGTTGGCTCGCGGGATGTACCACTCGGGATAGACCTCAGGCAGGCTTCCGTTCAACGCGGGGCTGAAAAACGTGGCCTGCAAGCCCATGATGGCCAGCATCGTAAAGATCAGCCCCCACTGGCCCAGGCAGACACCCGTCGCCCCGGCCAGCATGGCCACCAACTCGCAGACCTTGGCGCCGATGACAACTCGACTTTTGGGGAACCGGTCCGCCATCCAGCCGGCTGGCGCGGCGAAAAGGATGAACGGCACCGTGAACACGGCGAGGGCAAAGCCCTGCATGGAATTCCTGCCGGCGGCCACCGCCAGCAGGAGCGCCGTCTGCTTGAAGAAGTTATCGTTGAACACGCCCAACGCGTAGGCGGCGGCCATGCAGGCAAATTTGCCGCGGCCGTGTCGGACAGCCTCGGCGTCACCGAGGGGCGTTCTGGCTTGGCTTTCCATTCGATGGCGGATTATGTAGGATGGCACCACGACGTTCAACAGGGATGTTCTTGTGTTCTACGACTCCCACTGTCACCTGCAGGACGAGCGCCTGAGGCCCTTCCTGCCGCAGGTTCTGGAGCGGGCCGCCCAAGCGGGCGTCACGCGGTTGCTGTGCTGCGGCAGCGCCGAATCGGACTGGCCGGACGTCGGAAACCTGGCGCAACTCCACCCGGGCGTCCGGCCGGCCTTCGGCCTGCACCCTTGGTATGTCGCCGCGGCATCGCGAGCCTGGCTCGATACCCTGCGTTCATTGCTCGAACGGTCGCCAGCGGCCGTGGTGGGAGAAATCGGACTGGACCACGCCCTGGACCCGGCAACGTTTCCCGCCCAGGAAGCCGCCTTTCTGGCCCAGGTCCATCTGGCCGCTGTCCTGCACCGACCGGTCTCCGTGCACTGCCGCCGCGCCTACGGCCGACTCATGGAACTGCTGGACCACCACGGCTGGCCGCCCGATGGCATTGTCCTGCATACCTACTCGGGCGGCAAAGAGTTGGTGAAGCCGCTGGTCCGGCGCGGCGCGTTCTTCTCGTTCTCCGGCGCTATCACCCACGACCGCAATATCCGTGGCTGCGAAGCCGTCGCCGTCGTGCCCGAAGACCGGCTGCTCATCGAGACCGACGCTCCGGACCTGCCCGCCGCCCTGCCGCCGGCCGCCACCGTGCTGCGCGACACCGCCGGCCGACCTCTGAGCGAACCGGCCCACCTCGTTCACGTCGCCGCGACGGTAGCCGCCCTGCGCCATGTCACGCCGGAAGAGGTCGCCACCCTGACACACACGAATGCGCAACTGGTTTTGGGAAATTAGGTAGGGCGACGGCGTCCTCGCCGCGCCGTAACTACCGCGTGCCTGTC
>CAITUY010000030.1 GCA_903895695.1 uncultured bacterium | reverse complement strand
GGCCTTCCGTGACGCCCTCGGCTCGGCGGGGCTGGCCGGCAAGGTGGTGGTGACGCCCTCGGCCTGTCAAGGCCTGTGCGCCGTCGGACCGGTGGCGTATGTCTATCCGGACGACGTCATGTACCAGAAGGTAACCCCCGCGGTGGCGGAGCGGATCGTCAAGGAGCACCTGGTTGGCGACTGTCCCTGCAGCGACCACGTCTGGAAAGAGAGCCGCGTCACCAACCGCTTCGCGCCGCTCTACGGCGACGTGTACTTTTTCGGCAAGCAACTCCGCATCACGCTGCGGAACTGCGGGGTGATCGACCCCGAGAGCCTGGAAGAATACCTGGCCGTGCGCGGCTATGAAGCGGCGGTGACCGCGATGACGACGATGACGCCCATGGATGTCATCAACGCGATCACCAAGTCCGGCCTGCGGGGCCGCGGGGGCGGAGGCTTTCCGACGGGCGTGAAGTGGAACTTCGCCGCCTCGCAGGTGAACGACACGAAGTACATCATCTGCAACGCCGACGAAGGCGATCCAGGCGCGTTCATGGACCGCAGCACGATCGAGGGCGATCCCCACACGATCGTGGAAGGCATGATCGTGGGCGGCTACGCGATCGGCGCGAAGCAGGGCTACGTCTACATCCGGGCGGAGTATCCACTGGCGATCAAGCGGCTGGAAATCGCCATCGCCGCGGCCCGCAAGGCCGGCTTTCTCGGCAAGGGAATATTCGGCACGGACTTCGATTTCGACATCGAGATCCGGCTGGGCGCCGGCGCGTTCGTATGCGGCGAGGAGACGGCGCTGATCCATTCCATCGAGGGCCAGCGCGGCACGCCGCGGCCCCGGCCGCCCTATCCGGCGGTGTCGGGCCTGTGGGGGCAGCCCACGGTGATCAACAACGTCGAGACGCTCGCCAACATCCCGGTCGTGATCCTGGACGGGCCGGAGTGGTTCGCCTCGATCGGTACCGCCAAGAGCAAGGGCACCAAGGTGTTCGCGCTAGCCGGCAAGGTCTGCAACACGGGCTTGGTCGAGGTGCCGATGGGCACGACGCTGCGCGAGGTCGTTTTCGAGGTCGGCGGCGGCATCCGCGACGGCAAGGCATTCAAGGCCGTGCAGACGGGCGGCCCGGCGGGCGGCTGCCTGCCGGAATCGTACCTGGACACCCCGGTCGACTACGAGAGCCTGGCGGCGGCCGGCAGCATCATGGGCAGCGGCGGCATGATCGTGATCGACGAGGATTCGTGCATGGTCGACGTGGCGCGCTACTTCCTTGATTTCACCCAGGACGAATCGTGCGGCAAGTGCACGCCATGCCGCGAGGGCACCAAGCGCATGCTGGAAATCCTGCAGCGCATCACCGCGGGCAAGGGCGTGGAGGGCGATATCGACAAGCTCCTGCGCCTGGGCGACACGATCAAGAAGACCTCGCTCTGCGGGTTGGGGCAGGCGGCCCCGAACCCGGTGATCAGCACGATCAAGCATTTCCGGGCCGAGTACGAGGCGCACATCAAGGACAAGTGTTGCCCGGCGGGCGTCTGCAAGAGCCTGATCGGGTACACGATCGACCCCGTCAAGTGCGTCGGCTGCGGCGCGTGCCGCCGGAAGTGCCCCGTACAGTGCATCGCGGGCAAGCCGAAGGAAACGCACGTCATCGACCAGACGCGCTGCATCAAGTGCGGCCAGTGTTACGACGCGTGCAAGTTTGACGCCGTAAAGAGGAAGTAACCATGACGACCGAAAAGAAAGTGACCCTGTGGATCGACGGCGCCAAAGTGACGGTGCCGGCCACGTGGACCATCATGCAGGCGGCGGACTCGATTAATATCAACGTCCCGCGCCTGTGTTATCACCCCGACCTGAGCGTGCTCGGCGCCTGCCGCGTGTGCGTGGTCGAGGCCGAAGGCCAGCGCGCCCCTGTAGCCTCGTGCTGCTTCCCGGTGGCCGAGGGCATGAAGGTGCGCACGTCCTCCCCGCTGCTGCGCCGGCTGCGTCGCGACCTGGTCGAGCTGATCCTGGACAACCATCCGATGGACTGCCAGACCTGCCAGCGCAACGGCACCTGCGAGCTGCAGAAGCTGGCTTTTGACCTGGGCGTACGCGAGCGGCTGTTCCAGGGCGAACGCAAGCGGTTCCCCATCGACAAGTCGTCCCCCGTGCATCGCAACCCGGAAAAGTGCATCCTGTGCGGGCGTTGCGTGCGGGTATGCGACGAGGTGCAGGGCGTGCATAACCTGCACCAGCAGCACCGCGGGTTTACCAACGTGGTTACACCGGCGCACAGTCGGGCCATGATCGATTCGGTTTGCATCCATTGCGGCCAGTGCGTGAACGTGTGCCCCACGGCCGCCTTTGTCGAGCGGGACGCCACGGAATCCGTGTTCGAGGCGCTGGCCAATCCGGAACTGCACGTCGTTGTCCAGACGGCGCCGGCGATCCGCGCGACGATCGGCGAGGGGTTCGGCTACGAACCCGGCACGCCGGTGACCGGCAAGCTCGTCACGTCCCTGCGGATGGCTGGATTTCACAAGGTGTTCGACACGAATTTCGCGGCCGACCTCACGATCATCGAGGAGGCCAACGAGTTCATCCATCGCCTGCAAAACAAGGAAAAGCTGCCGCTGATCACTTCCTGCTCGCCGGGTTGGGTTGGGTTCATGGAGCGCTTTTATCCCGAACTGATCCCGTACGCATCGACGTGCAAGTCGCCGATGAGCATGCTGTCGACACTACTCAAGACGCACTACGCGGAACAGAACGGCCTGGACCCGAAGAAAGTGTTCGTGGTGGCGATCATGCCGTGCACGGCCAAGAAGTTCGAAGTCGGCCGCGAGGAGCACAAGGCTCCCTGGGGCGCCCCCTACACGGATGCGGTGCTCACGACCCGCGAGTTGATCTGGATGCTGAAGTGCCTGGGCGTGGATTTCCGCGACCTGCAGGACGGTTCCTTCGACTCCCCACTGGGCGAGTCTTCCGGCGCCGGCGACATCTTCGGGGCCACGGGCGGCGTGATGGAAGCGGCCCTGCGCACGGCCTATGAGAAGATCACAGGCAAGGAACTGGAACAGCTCGACTTCAACATGGTCCGCGGCGTGGAAGGCGTCAAGGAAGCGTCGATCGACATTGACGGCACGACGATCAACATCGGCGTGGCCAACGGCCTCCAGAATGCCAAGACGCTGCTCGACCGCGTGATGAAGCGCGAGAAGGAATACCACCTCATCGAGATCATGGCCTGTCCCGGCGGTTGCGTCGCGGGCGGCGGCCAGCCGTATCCGCCGCGCGGCATGCACGTGTTGGACCCGAACCTGGCGCGCATGCGCGCCAAGGCCCTGTACGCGATCGATGCGGCCAAGACTCTTCGTAAATCGCACGAGAACCCATCGATTACGCGCCTGTACGAGGAATTCCTCGGCGCGCCCAACAGTCACCGGGCGCACGAACTCCTGCATACGCATTACCAGCCCAAGTACCCGCGAGGTGTGAAATGACATCCGAATTGATGCAGAAGGAGCTGACGAAGGCCCAGGCAATCCTGCCCGAGCCGCTCGTGCGGTTCATCGACGAGTGCCGCGTCAAACCGCACCCGGAAAGCTACTTGATAGCCGTCCTCCACCGGGTCCAGGACCATTTCGGCTACCTGGCCCCCGAGCATATGGACGCCGTCTCGACGCTGATGCAGATCCCGGCGGCCAAGGTCACGGGCGTGGCCAGCTTCTATCACTTCTTCAACTTTTCGCCGCGCGGAAAGCATCGCATCTCCATCTGCATGGGAACGGCGTGCTTCGTCAAGGGAGCCGGCCGCGTGCTCGACCGCCTGCGGGAACTGCTGGGGGTCGACATCGGGCAAACCACGCCCGACAAGCTGTTCTCGGTCGATATCGCCCGCTGCGTCGGCGCCTGCGCCCTCGCGCCGGTGATGATCGTGGACGAAAAAGTGTATGCGGAGGTAAAGCCCGACCAGGTCGCGAAGATCCTGGGCGAATACGGATTCGAGGTCAAGAAGGCGCCGGCAGCGGCAAAATGAGGACTGTATGAGCAAGCGGATTCTGTTGGTTGATGACGATCAGGATTTCGTGGCGTCGGTCAGCGAATGGCTCAAGGCCAACGGCCTTGACGTGACGGTCGCGTTGGACGGAGCCAGTGGAATCGAAAAGGCCCGGCAAATGAAACCCGACCTGATGATCCTGGACGTGATGATGGCGACGGATACCGAGGGTATCGAGGTCAGCCGGAAGATCGCCGAAATCGCGGAGCTCCGGGCCATGCCGGTGATCCTGTTGACAGGTATTCGTAAGGCGAAAAACCTGCCATTCAGCCTCAGCCCGGACGAGAACTGGTTGCCGGTCAAGGTCGTGCTGGAGAAACCGGTGCCCCCGGAGATCCTGCTCAAGGAAGTCCTGAAGCTGCTGGGCTGAGGGACGGGTGCCCGTGCGCGCCTTCGGGCTGGGCATGGGCATTGGTGATTCTGCCCAATCACGGCGCCGACGGCGCGGCGCCCTCCAGAAGACGTGGCGCTCCATTCGCGACGAGTCCCTTGGAGGGCACCGCTCCGTCGGCGCTGTGACTGTTCGGCGCAAGGGCTGTCGCGGGAGTGTCGGCACGTCCAGCCGTCGCCTCCCACGCGATTGACCCGGCACGCTGAATCGGGTCTAATCCCCCCATGAGCCGGCGTGAGCAAGACCTGCTGGGTGAACGGGACCTTCCGGACGATGTCTTGTACGGCATCCAGACCGCACGGGCGCGGGACAATTTCGCCGTTTCCGGCCGCCTGGCCCGGAACGACCTGATCGCGGCCCTGGCGCAAGTCAAACTGGCCTGCGCCAAGACCAACGCCGCGGGCGGGTGGCTGGCGCCGGACGTGGCCGCTGCCATCGCCGGCGCGTGCGACGAGGTGATCCGAGGCGAACACGCCGCGCACTTCGTGGTCGATGCGCTGCAGGGCGGAGCCGGCACGTCCACACACATGAATGTCAACGAGGTGCTGGCGCACCGCGCCTCGCAACTCCTCGGGCGCCCGGTCGATCCCTTCGCGCACGTCAACCTCCACCAGTCAACGAACGACGTCTATCCCACGGCCCTGCGCGTGGCGGCCCTGCACGGCCTGCGCCGGCTCGAACCGGCCGTCGTCGCCCTGCAGGAAGCCTTCCAGGGCAAGGAGCGTGAATTCGCCGACGTGGTCAAACTCGGGCGGACGGAATTGCGTGACGCGGTCCCCATTACGCTCGGCCGCGAGTTCGGCGCCTATGCCAATGTCCTGGCTCGCGACCGGTGGCGCGTTTTCAAGTGCGGGGAGCGGTTGCGGACCGTCAACCTGGGCGGCACGGCCGTGGGTACGGGACTGGCCGCACCGCGTGAATACATCTTCGGCGTAGTCGAGGCGCTGCGCGCCGTCACCGGCCTCAACCTGGCGCGCGCCGAAAATCTGGTGGAAGCGACGCAGAACCAGGATGCACTGATCGAAGTGTCGGGCATCCTGCGCGCCCACGCGGCCAGCCTGGTGAAGATCGCGCGCGACCTGCGGCTGTTGGCCAGCGGGCCGGTCGGCGGACTGGGCGAGATCGAGTTGCCGGCCATGCAGCCTGGATCGTCGATCATGCCGGGCAAGGTGAACCCGGTGATCCCGGAGATGGTGGTGCAGGTCGGATTCCGCGTCATGGCGCACGACCACGAAATTAACCTGGTGGTGATGTCGGGCGAACTGGAACTGAACGCGTTTCTGCCATTGGCGGCCGACGCGTTGCTGTCCTCAATCGAACTGCTCGAGCGGACTGATCGTCTGTTTGCCGAACGGTGCGTGCGAGGAATCACGGCAAACGCAACGCACTGCCGCGAGGTGATGGAGCGCTCGCTGGAAATCGTCACGGCCTTCATTCCGCGCCTGGGCCACGACAAGGCCGTGGAACTAGCCAAGCTGATGAAGGCGGAAAGGTTGTCCGTGCGCGAAGCGGTCCGCCGGACCGGGCTCTTGACGGAGGCCGAGTTGGACGAGTGGCTCCGCCCGGAACGACTGTGTCAACTCGGGTTTGCCGGTGAACGGTAGACGGCGGCACGATAATGGCGCAGTGCACAAATGGAGGGCGGCGCTCTGGCTCCCCTGAGCGAAGCCGAAGGGTCGTCGCCGTTGCCTGACAAGAGACCATGCCGACCTGGCGAGCCGTTTACAACCAAACGACAAGCCGCGAAAAGCTTTGTCTCGCCGTTGGGTCTACCCTATAAACGTCTGCGCGGAGGAAGGGAAAAGGATCCACTGAAATGAAGGCAATGCCTTGCTGTCTATCCTTCCATGCGCTGGTCGTGCTTATCATCGGCCTGACGATGGGAGCCCAAGCCAGCGACTACATGGTCGTTGACCTCTCTTCGGGGCCGTCCGCATCGAACTACCCGGTGAGTTATCTGAGTGCCGTGCCCACAGGCGGTTGGATGGACGACTACAAGACCACCAAGATGGTGCTTCGGCTGATCCCGGCCGGCACCTTCACAATGGGATCTCCTGTGGACGAACCTGCCCGTCGTAGTGACGAGACCCAACATCAAGTTCAGCTAACACAGCCCTTTTATATCGGGGTCTTTGAGGTTACCCAGCGGCAGTGGGCAAGGGTTATGGGCACGTGGCCAAGTTACTTCACAAATGCCAGCTATCGTGATTCTCACCCGGTCGAACAGGTGAGTTACGACATGATCCGAGGGTCAAGTGCCGGCTCGGGATGGCCTACTAACAGCAATGTTGATGCGGACTCGTTTATGGGGCGATTGCGAGTGCGCTCTGGAAAGGTATTCGACTTGCCAACGGAGGCACAGTGGGAGTATGCGGGGCGAGCAGGGACGACAACAGCGCTGAACTCGGGCAAAGATATGACGAGTACTGTAAGTTGCCCAAATATGGATGAAGTTGGGCGATATTGGTGGAATGGAGGTGCAGGATACACGGAGAATGGAGATTCATCAGTGGGAACTGCGAAGGTTGGCAGTTATCTGCCGAATCAGTGGGGGCTATACGATATACAAGGCAACGTGTGGGAATGGTGTTTAGACTGGTACGAAGTCTACTCGGGTGCGATGACCGATACGACGGGCGCGACCACAGGCATAGGCCGCATGGGTCTTGGCGGGAGTTGGTGGGTCTATGCCGACTGGTGCCGGATTGCTGCTCGCCCTAATAATCCCGCTGTGTACTCCGACAAAAGTAGTGGCTTCCGGGTTGCCTTGCCATCAGCGGAACCTTCTCTCGCCGACGGCTTGGTCGCCTACTACCCGTTCAACGGCAACGCGAATGACGAAAGTGGAAATGGGAACAACGGGACCGTCTACGGAGCGGGTCTGTGTGCGGATCGGTTTGGAAATCTGAACTCAGCCTACAGATTCAACGGGGAGGATTCTATCCGAGCTAACAGTTCCCCAGGTATCATTCTCGGAACTACAGATTTCACCATCTCCCTTTGGTTCACATTGAGAAGTCAGTTTCCGTGGAATCAACACCTGATTAGCAAGGTGAATGGTGATCGCCTGGGAGGTTGGGCGTTCTACGTGCCGGCAAATGAGGACACTATTGCATGGTGCACGGAAAGTCTGATTGCCCGCCGCATCAGTACCGTTCCAGAGAATGCGTGGCAGCATATCGTTGTCACGAGGTCAGGCGCCGTGCATACCTTCTTCTTGAATGGTGTGCAAGTCGACCAAGCAACTATACTCAACGCGGATTACAACCGAACAAATGAACTGCTGATAGGAAGTGGAGCCGCTAACGGCCAGGGTTTTCAGGGGAACCTCGACGAAGTTCGCATCTACAACCGAGCGCTATCAGCTTCTGAGGTAGTGCAATTGTACATGTTCGGCGGCGAGAGCTACGCACCGTTCATCACGCTACAGCCGAAGAACCAAACGACGAATGGCGGAACCTCGGCAACGTTCTCTGTTGTCGCATTCGGCGCTGTCCCCATGACCTACCAGTGGCGGGTCAATGGGCGAAGTATCGCAGGTGCAACCAATGCGACGTTGCGCCTTCCATCCGTCCAGGCATCGGACGGCGGTGGCTATTCCGTCGTTGTTGCCAACAGCATAGGCTCCGTCATGAGCGTGTCTGCCTCGCTTGCCGTAGTGACTGTGGACACAAATTCCCAACCGGCAAGAATCGTACCGCCCCCGTGTGTCGTGAGACCTCCCACAAAGGATAGCCTTGTCCTCGTGACGCACGGGTTCATTCCCACTGCGCCTGGGGGGCAGGCTGTCATGCCGTCGTGGGTAGACGAGTTATGCAACACAATCGAGGCGAAGGTGCCCACCAACGTTTGTGTAGCGAATATCGATTGGTCTGCTGAGGCAAAGGGACTCAATCCGGAAAATGCTTTGCTGAGAGGAGAGTTGTTTGGACGATTGTATGGTGTTAAGCTGAAGAAAATGGGCTGGCAACATATCCATCTCATAGGACACAGCGCAGGCGCAGGATTAATTGATGGCATCGCTAGAGAGATATCGGGCACGACTACGGTTCACGAAACGTTTCTTGATCCGTTTATTGGCTTTTTCTGCGGAGGAAAGGGGCGATATGGAGCAAGTGCTGGTTGGTCCGACTGCTACTTCACGCAGGACGGAACAGGCGGGTTCACCGGCGGCGACCTGGACTTCGCCTACAACGTGGATATTGACTGGGTCGATCCGAACAAGAGTCTTCTCCCTTTTGGCCAGAATCTTGTGGCATTTTCCGATCACGAATACTCGCATGCCTTCTACCAGCAGACTGTCACGAATTGTGACAACTCGTGGTGTGCTAAGACCTATGGGTTTCCGTTGAGCAAGGAGGGAGGCGGTTGGATCAATAACCAGGGC
Organism: uncultured bacterium; assembly: GCA_903895695.1. Classification (GTDB taxonomy): domain Bacteria; phylum Verrucomicrobiota; class Kiritimatiellia; order CAIKKV01; family CAITUY01; genus CAITUY01. The sequence goes on along the minus strand of CAITUY010000030.1, from coordinate 2,524 downwards.
GACTATCCGGTCGGAAACGGCGCTAACCCGCCAGTGCCCTGCGGTTTACCAGGCACAATACCGAGTCCAAACTATCCCCTCGTTGTTACGGCACTAGCACTGCAATCCTCTGTACATGCGATCAGCGATTTCGGTGCAAACATCGTCGGTGGTGCGGCGTTTGTGTTGAGCAGTATTCCGTTCCCCTGGCAGTCACAGGGGAAGGTAGGTGGCGTCCAGTTACTTGACGAAGTCCCCTTGAACGGCACGAACGGCCCCTCGTGGCTGGCCGTCGGCATCACGGTCACAAGTGCCGTCAATTTCGTTTCGTTCGACGCGGCATTTACCGACACGAACGCGGCGGAGGGCCTTTTGACGGTCTATTGGAATACCAACCAAATTGGCATGGTTGATGAACGAGTGACCTCAACAAACCTGGAGACGTTCCGCCTGCCGCTTCCTGGCACAGTAACGGATGGCGTGTACACATTGGGCTTCCGTCTTGATTCGTTCACCAACACAGCGGCGAGCATCATGGTGACGAATGTAGCGACTGGCTACTCGGGCCTCACAAATCGCCTCGCCATGGCGATAGCCGTTGCTGCAAACACGCAGCCGCTCATGGCCCTTAGTGGGGACGCGGGTTTCAACTACCTCGTTCAGACTTCCACGAACATGAGTGACTGGATTCCCTTTATGCTTCTTGCCAACACAAACGGGACAGTTAAGTTTTCAGATTCGGGCTCGACGAACTTCAATCGGCGGTTCTATCGGGCCATTGCGCCGTGAAGTCGGCCTGCCTGATGCCTTTGGCGCCCGCGTAAACGTGGATGCTTGAAGAGAGATGTCGTGATAGGCACAACATGATCCGCCGCCCCATCGATCTGCACGCAGTACGTATCCCGCAGATGTCTGGCGGACAACGTGAATGAAGCACAGAAACTCGTGGACTTGCCCGTTGTGAGGTGACGACCGTCATACCGTTGAGGGCAAGTCCGGCCGCGCCACAGGCCATCCGTCGTCCGGCCGGCGACCTCTTGACAGTTCCTCGGCGGGATGTTACTAGTTAAATAGTAAGTATGACTAAATCAAGGAAGATGCGGAATGCGCGCCAAAACGGTCCCTGCCCTAAACTTTCGACACGGCCAAGTCGTTGCCGGTAACACGACGCGGTTGCGGCAGATCGAGTATGTAGGTTCCGGCAAAAACGGAACGGTTCAGCGCATGCTCATCGTCGAGGGGCAACTCAAGGGCGTTATGACTGCCGTCAAATTCCTGCATAACCTTGAGGATGACGTTACAAGGACGCGATTCAGAAGAGAGGTTCAGATCCTCAAGAGTGTCAAGCATCCGCACGTCATCAGCATTCTGGATGAAGGGGAATTCACGGATGTGAGGGGCCACATCCACCCGTTCTATGTCATGGAATATCAACCGCGTAATTTGGAGTCGGTGACAAGAGTACATCCTCGCGGCATGAATCCCGGCGAGGTTCTCAGCCTGGCACTTCAGATCGCTTCAGCCCTTGCCTATATTCATGGCGAGGACATTGCCCATCGCGATTTCAAGCCGGGAAACATCTTGTTTGATGGGGTCAATGCAAAGATTGCTGATTTTGGGTTGGCCAAGAACGTTGCTGATGTCGATCCGAACGTGCCAAGGATAACCTTTGAGGGGCGGAAGGTTGGTCCCAGGCTGTATCTGAGTCCGGAGCAGTTCCGGCACTGGAAGCGTGAGTGCGATGCCGTTCCTGATAGGCCGTCAGACGTTTACCAATTCGGGCTGGTCATATACGAGCTACTGACTGGGAGAAACCCGAACGTCATCGGCGAGTGGGTAAATCCGGGGCCACGAAGGCCGACAATCGCCAATATCAGAATGTTGAGCGGATCGCTTCGGGAAGGCCTGGCGAGACTTGTGCGGGAGATGGTGTGCGATCTCCCTGACAATCGGCCGAATGCATCTGCGGTCCTTGAACGGTTGTTTTCGATATACGAGGAGTTTTCTGCACAGTATCTGGTCATGTATGGCCGCGCCCCTGGCCACCTGTAGTGAGGCGGATTTCAGTGTCGATTGTAATTGACGGTGGACCGGCCAGAGTATAGGTTATCCCCAGAAATAGATGTTCAAGGGTTGCAGAATCTTTGAGCATCTCGATTCATGGGCCCCGCGTGCGGGGCCTTTTTTTTGACCACTGGCACAGTCATGGCGCCGAAAACAAAGCATGTCGTCTGTATCCGAAACAAGGACTATACCGCCTCGATCGAGTTGAGGAAGATTTATGCGGTGATTCCCGATCCGGGTGCGGAAGCCCACGGGATGATTCGGTTGGTGGACGAATCCGGAGAGGACTATCTGTACCCCCGGTCCTTGTTTCTCCCGATCAAGGTCCCGCAAACGATTTCCCACGCGCTTGCAATGGCTTCCTGAAAGCCGGGCACGAGGGAGCCGCCTTCACGCGTATGCTACGGTGGGCCATGGCGTGAGACGCGGTAGGGCGACGGCGTCCCCGCCGCGCCTCGACAGGCACGCGGTAGTTACGGCG
>CAITUY010000029.1 GCA_903895695.1 uncultured bacterium | reverse complement strand
GACGGTCTTTGCGCGCAACGAAGTGCTCCACAAGCAACGACTGGAAAACCGCCTGCGCAGGCAGGCCCAAACACTTGGATTTGAACTCGTTGCAGTCACGCCGTGAAAAAGTGCCGACCAGGGAGTTTCTTGGAAGAAAATCAACGTTCGCCACCAGCCGCTTCCTCGACGGCCGAACCCTTCAGGCACTCTTTCACCATCTCCCGTTTCGCAGTGCTACTCCATGATCTGCTGGATCCGGATTATGCGAAGACCAAGCGCCCCTTTGGTTGCGGGATCGGACGACCGAGATCCCGAGCAGTTTCGAGCCACTCTTGGATGATCTGCTCCGCATGCGACAGGGCTTCCTGGTACGTCTTGCCGTCCGCCATGCAACCCGGGAGTTCAGGGACCTCTGCCACGAAACTATCGTCCGCGCTGCTCCAGAAAATGACAATCTCGTATCTCGAATTCATGGTCACTCTCCCATCCGCAAACTGGCGCTTTCGAGTTTCCCGTGGAACTTTTCATTAGGAACTCAGGAAATCAGGAAGGGTTGGGATGCTCTCTGCCAACCCGTTTGACCGTCAGTCCAGAAATCCAGGCCCGAGGGTCCTGTGGACCGCAATAGCCGCCTGAATGATCCCTGCAGTGAGGTCCTTGTCCGGCAACTCTATCCTCTCCACGTCCACACTTCCTGACTTCCTGAGTTCCAGATTTCCTAGAATTCAGCGATCGCTTTCGAAAGCATTTCGGTCCAGGTCTTCGCGTTCCAGAAGGCCTGCGGATCATCCTTGGCGGCTCCGAGGACGGTGCCGGCGAACACCGTGCAGCGCCCCTTACCCGTCCTTTGGGTCATTAGCAGCGGGAGCTTCCCGCAGTCCGCTAGAACCGTGGCCGACGGCTTCGGTTTGACGTCATGGGCAAAGAACACAACACTCTTGCCCACCGTCATTCCGGCCGCCTTGGCGGCATCCGGGCGCATCGTCATCTCCGAATGGGGCGGCAACTCGACAACGTCTGCATCGCGCGTCAACTCGCAGGGCAGCAGATCTTCCAGGAAGGTGCCCCGCATCTTCCCCTGGCCCAGGCCGAAGGTGCCGCCCAGGATGATCAAGTGTCCGCCAGCCAGGGCCCAATCACGGATGTCCTGCCTGAAGGGCACGCCCATCATCTCGACGGGGATGTTGGGCAGGATCAGCGTGCCGTACACCGCCAAATCCCTGGCGGAGAGCGGGAAGTCCCGCTGGTAGCGGGTGGTCACCTTCGCGTCGGCGAACGCCGCCTTCGCAGCCGGTTCGATGCCGTACAGGTCGTCATATAGGCCGCGGATCCACAGAATGTCGTTCCTCGGTCCGCAGGCCTGCTTCGCCGATTCGCCCGCGCCCGGCTCAACGCCCTCCTTCACCGCCGGCTCCCCGGGCGCCTGGGCGTTGCCCTTCTTGCGCATGAGCTTCAGGGCCTGGGCGATCTTCTCCAGGGGCACGCGTTTGATGATGTCGGCATCGCTGTAGGTGGCCAGGCGCTCGATCTGGACCCAATCCAGGAGGATACGGGCGTTGGCCGGGGCATCCTTCGGAAGATTGCACCCGATGAAGGCGGCGCAGAACCCGATTCCGAAATGCTCGTAGTCATCCGTGACCACGATCTCGTGGTACTTCCCGTCGCCCTTGCCGGGATAGGGAATCTGCTTTTCGATGACGGTGAAGGGGGGCGGGCCTTTCAGGATGTTTTCATACAGGTTCGCCTTGATCTGCGGGGTGTCGAGGTTCTCCGCCTTGACGCGGATGGTGATCCGGTAGCGGCCCGGGCTTAACTCGTCGTTCCAGAAGTATTGCCCGGTGCAGCACGACGGGAAGGCCTTGTCGGCTCCAGTGGCTCTGCCGCCCTCGGCCTCGGGGTCTTCGAAGACGGCCCGCGCCATGGACCAGGAGGTGTCAGCGGCGTATTTCCGAATCGTGCTACCATCCGTCGGATTCGCCGCGTTGAGCGTCGGCCGCAGCGGGTCGACGTTCATGACGCGGTTACCCTTGGCGAGATGGCTCTCCCTCTCCGCGTCGGAGACCGCCTCCGTGTATTTCGCCGTCGGCGCCACGGCGGCTTTGCCGCCCACGCCGTCCAGTTCGACGAGCAGCAGGGCAAGCCCCTTGATCTCGGGCAGGGCCACGGTTCCGTCACGTCCACTCTTGAGCGGGCTGGGCGCGGCGCCCGGAACAAGCCACGCGAAGGATTTGGCGCGCTTGCGCAGCGCCGGGTCGACGATCCTGACGGTCACCCCGGCCGCCGGTGCAGGGTAGGCCTTGGTGTCGGCGATGGCATCGGTCTCGGGCAGCAACAGCAGCGGGACCGCCAGAAGCTCGCCGCGCAGGGTGGGCGTCGTGGCCGGCCAGTCCCGCCACAACAGGTTCGCCGGGGCGTTGCCCACCGCCAGTTTGGCGGCCGGAGTGTCGACGAACGCGCGTCGCCGGTCCCAGAACAGTTGGCCCCAGCGCGTCAGGAAGCGGCCCCAGTTCGGGCAGCCCGGCAGCCATTCGTGCCCGCCGTAGGCCGGATGGGCGCCGTTCAGCGTGCCGATGGTGAACTTGTAATAGCTGGCGACCTCCTTCTGTCTATCCAGCCTGTAGATGTAATGGTACGAGCCGCCGGCGGCCTGGACGCGCAGGGCGGCCTCCTTCTCCTTCTCCGCGTACTGCCTCCAACTGGTGAAGACGCGGTCGGCCTCGAAGGTCCACTGGCCCATGGCCTCGTTCATCCACATGCCACCCCCGGCCATGGCCTCGCGTTCCTCGTGCGGCAGGGCGCCCTTGCGATCATGGACGGAGCACAGATTGAAGCCGAAGCGAAAGTCCGGCAGCGCATCCCACACCCGGCGCTTCAAGCGCTGCATATTCCAGGTGGAGACGACGTCGTCGACGGCGCTGAAGTGCCCGTCGAAGCGGACGCCGTCCCAGCCGAACATCCGCGCGGAGCCGATGATCTCGTCGATCCCGTAATCCAGCGCGGCGACGTTGGTGAGATCCGGCGAGAGCCGATGCCAGTCGCTGGAGAACTGGTCATAGTATTTCTGGTGGAAAGCGTCGTCGCTCCAATGGTCGAAGTCCCACAGGTCGGGATTGCTTCCCCAGCGGCCCGAGGCCTTGTCGCGCGCGAAGAATGAGGGCTTCCGGCGGAGGACCTCCCATGCGGACGGCCCGCCGGCCATGCCCTTGCCGTACGTGACGGCGTGGATGCCGTACTTGTGCCCCTCGTCGATGAGCGCCTTCAGACACTTGACGTTCTCGCAGCGGGCGGCCTGCCCGCTGACCCAAGTCTCGGTGTCCGGGGTCATGTCGCCCCAATCGTCCGGAGCCCAGAAGCTCTTCTCGAACCAGTTGCAGTAGTTCGCCCGCATATCGGTGATTGCCTGCCGGACGAACTCGGGCGATCTGTCCCCCAACCGGCCGGTGTTGTGGAAGAGGCCGTTTCTCGCCTGGTCGACGCCGATGGCCACCTCCCAGAAATTGTCCGCCGCGGCGAAGACGTCCGCCAGTCGCGACAACTCCCGTCCCGCCGGGTCTTTCAGGACCGCCGCGTACTCGTGCCCGAAGGCGTTGCCGGGGCCGATCGGGATCTCGAATGCGACGGCCTCGCCCTTCCAGGGAGCCAGCTTCAAGGTCTTCTTCCCGACCGTCCTCTCATCGTTGAGGCCGCTGGTCAGGGTGAGCGTGATGGTGCAGTCGACGGGTTGGCCCGAGGGATTGCCCACGTCGCAGACGATGCCCGCCTTTTCGCCGGGCCGGTAAAAGATTTTGTCCGAGCGGACCGAGGTCAGCCTGGGGCCTGGCGGCGGCTGGTAAAGGGACGCCCCGCCCTGGTACTTCGCGTGGATGGCGGCAATCTCGTCCGCGCCCAGGGCGCGCTTGAAGATGGCCACCTCGCGGATCAGCCCGGCGTAGAACGTGTCGTGGGCGCACTCCCGCGCGCCGAGGCTCAGGCCGCCATCCAGACGAGGCCACCCCTTGATGGGCAGGGACATCCTGGGTTCGCCGTTTAGATAGCCGCGCAGTTCGGTCGGGGCGACCGTGACGGCGACGAAACTCCATTTGCCCGTCGCGGCGGCCAGCTCGCCCAGCCTCTTGCTGCCGTTCTCGGCGTCGTAGCCGCCGAAAAAGCCGGACGCGTCAAGGCAGTAGACGCCCGGAACGGCGCCCCCCATCAGATGGTCGCAGATCCTCCCGGCGGGCTTGTCGGGCATTACCCACGCCATGATGGTGAACGGGGCCGCGTTATTCCAGGCGTCGTCGGGAATGCCGACGTAGGCGGTCTTGCCGTCGAAGCGCAGGACAGAGCCGTACTGCTTGTCGATCTCCCACTTCGCCTCGCCATGGATATCGCCGTGGGCCTGCCCGCCGGAGAAGTCCATGACGCGCGTGCCAAGCCCCTCGTCAAGCTTCCAGTAGCCCACCAGGTCTGCGGGCCTCCCGGTTGTACCCGGAATCGGGTCAGCGCCCTGTGCCGCAGCCACCGCCAAAGACGAGGCGGCCACGGCTCCCAAGAACAGAACAGCACGGCTGCGCACGCATCGCCTCCCGTCTCTCAGTCTTTCCGCATCAACCACTTCAGCGTGTCGGCCATGAGCTTCTGCCACGCCTCGGTCTCGCCGTACAGCGCCTTGCCCGCCGGCGCCTCGCCGAACGGCAGGACGGTCGTCGCCGCCACCCGCGCCTTGTCGTCGCCCGAGAGGATGAGCGCCGGGCTTCCGTCCGCCAGCGTAGCGGCCACCACGGTGCCGTCCTTCGGCTTGACCGTGTGCGCGTAGAGGACCACTTCGTTCCCCTTGAACTTGATGTCGCGGCCGACGGGCGCGCCCGCCTTGATGACCAGGCCGGAGGGGCTCTTCAGCCGGCCATAGTCGGCCAACGCGCTCGTCAGCGGGACGAGTTTCGCGAAACTCGGGTTGCTGAACTGCGTCTGGCCATAGGTCCGGTCGCCGCCCATGAACAGGAGCCCGCCGCCGGCCTTGACGAAGTCGGCCAGCATCTCCTGGCCGACGCCCGCCAGCATGGGCCCGCTGACGTTGGCCAGGATGATCGCGTCGTAGCCCAGCAGGTCCTCGTAAGAGGCCGGGAAGTTGCCCAGCGTTTCGCCCAACGCGCTCGCCTTCATCCACGCGTCGACCACGGTCACATTGCCCACCTGCTTCAACGCCTCGTCGAGGCCGTGGTACTCCGCCCACAGGCCGCGCACAAAAAGCACTTTGGGCGGGGTCCCGTGCTGGAGCGCGATCCGGTCGGGCTTCAAGTACTGCTTCTGCTTTTCCGGCACCGGGAACAGGTAGAGCGGGTCGAGCGTCACCAGGTCCTGGTTGCGCCCGGCCTTGCCGCCCACGTAGTCCGCATAGTTCACCGTCACCGGCTTGCCGTCCGCGCCGGTTCCACTCACTGTGATCTTGACCACGCATGGCATGGGCCCGATGCCCGCCACCATGACGGTCTGCTGCAGGGGCTTCATGCCGAGCACGGCGGCTTTCACGTCGTCGGCCTTGACCTGCCACCCGCCCCGCGCGGCCACGACCTCGGTCGCGATCGTCACGTCCTTGAGTTCGCCCGAAGTCGCGGCCACCGTGTGATCGATCCGCAGGCCGCCGGGCACTTCCTTGGCGTCCAGGTACCCGATCACGTCCGGCCCTCCGTACGTGTAACCCGCGAAGCCCTCGGTCGGGATCAGGCGGACCTCGGTCTTCCACGTCTTACCGGCCGGGATGGCCACGTCGTCATACATCCACTCCGTCGTGTTGGCGGCCACGTTATCGTACGCCTGCATGAGATCGTTGTAGTCCATCAGGAACATCAGGCCCTGCCGGAGCTCGCGATGGGTCGTTCCGTTCCAGCCGGCGTTCTGCGACGCCACGTACCAGTAGCCGTAGTCCGAGGTGTGCTTCTCCGCGATCCAGTCCACGCCGAAGCGGGTCGGACGCCAGTAGACGCTGTTCTTGCGCTTGCCGTCGAAGTCGAAGGCATGCTGCGACCAGAACGCGGGCCGCCGCCCCTTCTCCCCCTGGTTGGTGAACTCATAGGCCACGCTGAGGGCACGGTCGCCCGCCTTCAGGCGGAAGGTCTTCTCGAGCCGGATGCCGGCCAGGTCGTCCTGCTTCTTGTTGCCGGACATGCCGGTGGACATCGTCCACGTCTTCACCACCGCCTCGTCCGGCCCCGCCTTGACGATCTCGCATTCATAGCGCCGCTTGTCGAATTCGCCCGGCCAGCCCTGCATGTACCACAGGTCCTTGAACAGACCGCCGTTCTCCGTCTTCCAGTCGAAGATGATTTCAGCGTCGTCGAATCCCTTGTAGCGGAAACTGGTCACGTGGGCCCCGTTTCCCAGGTTGATCTCCACGCGCAGCCTTTCGTTCTGCACGATGACGACGTTGGTCGCCGCGGGATCGATCGACGCCGTCACGGCCGCGGTGGCGACCGTTGCGGCAAGCGCGGCGACGGCGGTCAGGAATCCGGCGGCCCCATGGAATGTCCGATATGCCTTCATGCGATGTCTCCTTTTCGTGATCGCTGTCTAGCGTTCGAGGTCCAACACGACGACCGCCCAATACTTCAGCTCCGGTACTTTCATTTCCCAGAAGTAGGGGTCCGACACATCCACCGGCAACGCCGCGTGCGTGGCCGTCTCGGGATCGAGCAGGAGCGCCCGGCTCACGCGCCAATCCTTGCCGATGGCGTCCGGGACCACGCGGACCGCGACTTGCGTCCTCGGATCTGGCTCCAGTTTCACGGGCGGCAGGGCGTCCAACTCGGCGAAGTCGGGTTTCACCTTCTTTTCTCCCGCCTTGACCGTGATCTCCCGCCGCCGGTCGTCGCGCCGCTTGAGCTCCCGCATCAGGGCGGACGTCTCGGTGGCCGTCTCCTGTACGGGCGGGTTGACGAGGTGAATGACGATCCGCTTGTGCCTCGCGTCCACATCCTGCTCGCGCACGTAGTTCTCCCACCACACGCCCGAGCGGACCACGACCATGCCGTACGGATTCCACACGTTGCGGAGACCCGGATTCCACAGGACCGCCGAGTAACGCGTCGCGAACCGGTAGTAAGGATGCTCGACCGACCAGGGGGCCACGTTGTCGGGATGGGCGCCCGCGGCGATAACGCCGATCGTGTGGTAACGCCCGAGGATGCCGGGCTGGCGCGAGATCACGAAATAGTACCCGCCCATGCGCCGGACCTGTTCGGCGTGTTTCACCATCTGCAGGGCGAAGTCCTCCCACCGCCGCAGGGGATGATTCCCGTCGCCGATGGTGTTCGCATACTCGTCCATGACGTGCCCGCCACCCCGGCAGAGCTCGATGGCATCCCGCAGGTTGTTCTGCCACCGGCCGGCAAGATCGCAATCCACGTAGTTGTCGCCGAACGCAAAGGCGGGATTCGCCTTCAGCACCAGGGTCTTGAGCATCGCCTGGTTATCCGCGGACAGCCGGTCCGCCGCGTCCGGCGTGAACTCGGTCGGCACACCCTTCACGCGAACCTTGCCGCTGCGCGCGACGAAGTGGCCGTCGAACCGCACCGCGGCCCAGCCGAACTGCTTCATGGAACCGATGATCTCGTCGATGCCATAGCGGACCACATCCGGGTCGTTCATGTTGTAGAAGGCCCAGTTGCAGCTCTGCCAGCCTTTCCCCGGCGGATCGACCTGCTGCCAGCGGGCCAGTTCCTCGGTGTCGGCCGCGAACGACATCGTCTCTCCGTAGCCATAAACCATTTCGGGCCGCTTTCGGATGATGTCGCGCGCGAACGACCCGCTGCCGAGGCACTTGCCGTAGGTCGTCGGCAGGACGCCGGTCTCCCAGCCGCGATCGCACATGCGTTTGATGCGGTCCGCCCGCTCGTGGTAACGCGCCTGGCCCGAGTACCACACTTCCTGCGTGGGCGTCATCTCGCCGAAGTCATCGGGCGCCCAAAAGAACTTCTCGAACGTGTTCACGTATTTCGCCCGGAAGCCATCCACGGAGGCATCGATGCCGGCCATGTCCTTCACCGCGTCCGCTGTCGAACCCACGGGGTGGTTACCCGAGATGGCAATGTCCCACACGCCGGTGGAGGTGCCGAAGAACTCCTCGCCCCGCGCGAGCGTCGCCCCGCCCTCGACTACCTCAGCCACCATGGCGTGGCCGTAGAGGCCCACGTCCTTCGCCGGCCACTTGAACGCAACGCTGGCCCGGCTAAACGGCTCAAGGTCGACCTTCTTCTCCTGGGCCCCGAGCGACTGGTCGAGGTCGCGGGTCAGGTGCGCCCGGACCTGGACCTGGCGCTTGACGGCGCTCGTGTTGACGAGATCCACCGTTCCCGCGATCGTGTCCGCGCGGAAGAACAGCAGTTTCTCCGGCCAGACACGCGTGAGGTAGATGCCGCTGCCCGGCGTGTTCGTGACGCCGAAGGCGATCTTCTCCTTGCTGATGTCAATGCCCGGCGGCGTCGACGCCGCCGGCCCTTGGGCCAGGACCACGCCGCAGCCCGCCAGAAACCATCCCATGATCCACATGTTCTTCATTGCGCTCATGCCATGCTACCTCCTGCTGTTCATTCCTTCCGAATCTCGACTGCGTCGCCGGGTGCTAACAGCCCGTTTGACTTACGCCTCCGCTGGGTCCCGAACGGCCTCTACCGGCGAGGGACCGCCGGCTCCAGGTCGCCCGTGGCTCGTTTTGGAGCCGGCCGTCCTCGGCCGGTAGCAATTGTGCGTGCCCATGGAACCCAAGTCCAACAGGCCGCTAGGCCCGCACCGCCTGCTCAAAGGCGGCTTCATCCATCTCCCCGCGGATCAGCCGGGCGGCGAGCACCGACATGTCGCGCGTGTTCTTCTCGAAATGATTGGCCCAGCGATCGAGAAGCGGCAGGGCCTCCTTCATCCGCAGCCGACCGGCGGCCAGGCCGGCCTGCACTAGGCCGGGATAGAAGTCCGTGCCCTTCTCCATGGTTCGAAGGACCAGCGGCGCCGCCTGCTGCGCGTTCAGCAGGCCGAATGCCTCCAGCAGCACGGCCTTCAGGCGGAACCTGCGCTTGCCGTCCTCGCTCAGTTCCGGTTCCGGCTCGCCCAGGTAGGACGTCAGCATCTTCGACAGCGGCCAGTTTGCCTTGATCGGCGGGTACAGCGCCCGGCCCTCCTCCTCCTCGAACATCCGGATGAGCTCGGGAATCGCCCACGCGTGTCGCCCCCGGCCAATGGCCTCGACGGCCGTGATGCGCCTTCTCCATTCCTTCGAGCGCAGCGACGCCAGGAGCGAGTCCTTCAATGCTTCGGGCGTCAGCCCATCCGCCGGGTAGCCCGGCTCAAAGCCGCAGTCAGTCGGCTGGAACGAAGGGACGACGCCGGCGGGCGTATCGGCCACGGATAACCATGACTGGCCGTCGTGGTCGGCAGCAACACACCGCCCGTTCAGGAAGACCGGCCCGGACTGGCCTGTGCGCAGGAAGAGCCGCGGACCGCCGTCGGCGCTCGCCGGCAGCATCCCGGATATGGACACGACACACCCGACTTGAACGCGGACGACCGCCTCTCCCTCCGATAACTCGACAAACGCGGTGGGACCGCCCGAGAGATCCAGGTGGAACCGTCCGCCGGCAACTTCCAGATGCACGGGACGATCGGCCGTCAGCCGCCAACCCGCCAGCGCCGCGCGCGTCACGTTGCCGAGCGCGACGGTATCCTTCCCGATCAATACGCGCTCCGCCGTCACCGTGCCCGCCCCCGCGGGAAGGGCCACTTCCCTGGGCTCGCCCTGGTCCGGGACGACCCGCCAGATGTCGGCCCCGTCCACGATCTTGAAGAACGCCCCCTCCTGCGATATCTCCAGGGGCGCCGCCGGCGACTCCGTCATCTCCAGCAGCAGTACCGGTCCGGAAATGATCTGGCTGCGGAACTCGGACGACGCGATGGCGATCCGGTTCTCCCCCACCTTCAGAAGGCCGGCGACCTCGAAATGCGATTCGGAGATCGGCACGGTGCACCGGTGCACCGCGCGGCAGTCCGGGTCGAAGCCCTGGTGTTCGAACGTGGGAGCCGCCCGGGTGCCGTTCACAAACACATCGAGCCGGACGAGTGAACGGCGGCGGATGGATATCCGCTGCGCCCGTTTCACCTGCGCCGCATCGAGCGTCACGGTCTTTCCCAGCCAGACCGCGGGATCGGGGAACGGTTGCGTGTAAAACTCGCTGGCCAGGCTGGCCGTGGCCGGCAGCGCGAAGAGGTCGTCAGGGATGGCGTCGCCGCCGCCACGGCAGGCCCAGCCGGCCGAGAGGTCGGCGACCACGCGGCGCGCGAGCCCCGGACGCAGGGCCACCGCGAAGTGACCGGACGCGCGCCGCCGGGTGATGGAAAGCGAATGGGTGAGCCGTTCGAAATAACGCGGATAATCGCGGATCTCCTCGACCTGGAACGGCGAGCCCTTCTCCGTGGCGACATCGAGGACGACGCCCTCGCGCAGGCGCTGCCGGGCATGGCAACCGGAGACGGAGACCTCCGGGCGGAGATGAAGCCGCCAGGTGTAATCGCGCCGGCCGCGGCCGGCGAACTCGTCGATCATCAGCACCAGCCGGTTGCCGATCAGAAGCGACGAGCGGACCATGCGCCGCACCCCCCAGGCCTTCTGGTAGAACTCCGACACATCGCCGCGCACCGCCTGCAGCGACGGCAGGGCGACCAGGCCGCTGCCCTTGCCGATGAAATCCTCCCGGATGAATTTCCAGCCTTCATGGTCGACCGTGATGACCGAGTGCGCCGCCAGCGTGCTGTGGCTGCACCCCTTGGCGACAGTCGCCGCATGGGCCTTGACCCTGGACTTCAAGTCCTCCTCGGTCATCCGGGCCGTCTCCTCGGGCGTCTGCCACATGCGAATGGCGGTGGCGAAAGAGAAGGCGTCGCGTTCGCTGAACATCACTTCCGGATCGAACGCGAAATAGCGCGTGTCGACATCGCTGCCGTGGGCGTCGCAGGTATGGACCTGGCCGTGCGAACAGATCTCGACATTGTTGGGATTGAGGTGCGCGCGCGAGGGTATGCCGCCGCCCGCCACATCCCACATCTGCAGCACGTCCACGGCGCCGCCGGCGGCGATGAGCTTGCCGCACACGTCCGGTTGCAGCCAGGGCTGGAGGACCGGCGGCGTTTCGGGCAGAACCGCCTCGTCCGGCCAGAACAACAAGGTCCAGACCTTGTCGTCGTTGTACCAGCCCCAGATACTGCTCTCGCTCCACAGGCCGTGGCGGACGATCTCGCCAAGGACGGAATGATCGCCGCTCCGGCGGGCGTACCAGGCGAGGTGCATCTTGATCTCGGGGCGCGCGTTGCCGTAGTCGTCCCAACCGGGCAGGAGGCCACCGGCGTTGATGACGGTGGCGGCGAAGCGGAGCGTCTCGCGCACGCTCGACTGGCCGGGCGTGGCATCGAAGAGGTCCTTGCCGGTCACCTCCTCGACGAAGGCCGTGAACAGGGCCACGACCGGGGCCACGACGCCATAGTGGTAGGCGGATCCCTCGCCGCACCAGCCGCCTACCGGCAGTTCCTTGAGGATCGCGTAATACCGCGCCAGCCCCTCGGCGTACATGGCCTGCGCCGCCCGCAACTTCATTCGCTTCACGCCGAACACGTAGCCCGCCGCCGCGCAGGCGAAGGCCATGGACGCCTGCTGGTTGTCGCCCGCCGGGAGACGTCCCTTGAGGGTGAGGTAGCAGTGGCTGAAGACCTGGTCGACGAGCCGCCCGGCAATCCGGGCCAGTTCCTCGGGGCTGAAGATCCCCGAGTCCCAGACCCAGTCGAGGTAGATCGCGAACCGCGCCAGCGGCGACCCGACGGTGTAGGTGTGGTACTGCGACTCGATGCAACTGTCGCAGAGCGGCAGCTTCTCCATCAGCTCGAGGTAGATCGCGCGGATGTTCTTCTCGTACTTCCGGTCCCCTGTGACCAGCCACGCAAACATGGGCAGGGCCTGGAATTCGCCGATCGGCTCCGCCGCGGCCAGTTGCTGAAAGTGGGCCCAATACCGGTCGAGCGGAAACGCGGCCCGGGCCAGTTTCGCCCGGAGCCTCTCGACATTCGGGACCAGGAGCGGCTTCTGCCGCATTCCACTACAGGACAAACCAACCGGCGCAACGCCGCCGGCATTCGCTGAATCAGTCATAACGTACTCCCCCCACGGCGCCGCTCAGATACGAGTCACGGCGAGTTCGGAAAGCCAGGCCTGACCGCGACCGCGGTAGCGGAAGGCGATCTCGCCGCACAGGACATAGGTTCCGCACGGCTCCGTGACACATTCCAGGTATTGCCAGCCGTCCTCGCTGCGCAGGGCGTCCGCCGCAGTCACCTGGGAGACTTTCACCTCGCGCGATGAATACATGCCCGGCCCGTTGATGTGGCTCAGGCGCAACTCCAGGACCATCTCCTGCGGCTGTTCCGCCTTCACCCAGGCGGCGATCCGGTGCCGCGTCAAAGGCGGAATGGGGTTGCCGGCGCGGGACGGACCGAAGAACCGGAAGAGCCATTCGGATTCCTTCGCCTGGCCGCCGTGGTCGATCACCAGCGCGCCCTCGGCCGGTTTGCGGCCGCCTTCGCGCAGCCAGCGGCCGGGGCCTTCGAGCCGCCACGCCTGGGCATCCGGGTGATCGAGGGTGGACGCCGCGAAGTGACAGCACGGCTCCTCGTAGATCGGCGCGTCAGCCGCTTTCAACTCCTCTGGCTCCAGGTCGGCCGGAGCCGCATCGGCGACAGTCGCCGGCACCCCTGATGCCGGCAGTTCCTCGATGTGGTAGTCGAGCGCAATGTCCTGGCCGGCGGCGAAGAGACGCTGGGGTCCGCTCTTCGCGAAGAGCGCGTAGCAGTGCATGTCCATGCCCCATTCGCAGATGTGATGCCCGGACCCCTGGGGATAGTCGTGGCCGATGGCCAGGTAAGCGCCATCGGTCTTCAGGTAGTAGAAGGTGGACCGGGGAATGCAGCGCAACAGGTGACGGTTATAGAACTGCTGGACGGAATTGCGGGTCTTGCTCAGGATGATCTTCCGCCAGCCGCGCTCGGCAGTATGCAGGAAGGCATGCGTATAGCGCTTGCGCCACTCAGTCGTGAAACAGTGTTCGTCGAACCATGGCTCCTGGATGCCCCGCCAGTCCTGGGTCATCGGCACTTGCGGCCCGACGCCGCCCGCGAGCATCGGATCGTCGAACTCGACGACGGCGTAGTCATCGGCGCCCCACTGCGGCATGGGCGTGATGGCCAGAATCGGCGTTTTTGGCCCGACGTCCTGGAGAAAATGGAGACACGCGCGGATGTCGTAGCGGAAACGTTTTTCTTCCGGAAGGTAGCGCACCGTGATCGTCCGCGTCTCGTGGACGATCTTGTCCAGGTCGTGGTCGACCTTCTCCGGGGTAAGCGTAATCCGTACCTCATGCGCTCCGGTTAGCGACGCATCGATTTTGGCGCGCAGGTAGTGCCGGTCGTAAAAGCAGCTCGTCGCCAGGCTGATCAATTCGATAGGCCCGTGCGGCCGGGTTCGCAGATTTTCGATGCGGAAGCTCCTAAAACAGAGATGCTCATTGACGAGTTCGAGGACATCGTCGCCCTCGAACTGCACCCTGACAGATCCGGGCCGGTTGATAATCTCAAAACCCATTGTCTATGCTCCTTTCGGCACGCAGAACAAAAACCAGCACCTGCGCGGCCGTCGACTCGACGCGGCAATCTACCGCAACCGGCGCCGCTCGTCCACCGATGTCAGGCGCGCGGGCAATTCCGCGCCGCTCATGACATGATCTTGCAATAGATCACACCTACGCTATGGTTTACCCACATGTAACCCACTCATGAGTTCACGCCTGGTCTCGAGGCGTTGGAGTGTGGCGATCCGCAGGGCGGAGACCGAGGCAAAACCGGGGAGGGACCATGATGCTCAAGCGTGCGATCGGACTGGCGGCATTGGCGGCGACGGCGTGGTATCCGGTAGCCGGCGCGGCTGCGGAGAGTGGGCAGCTTCCCGCTGTTCTATTCGTCAACGCAAAGCCGAATGCGGCCACCGTGGCCAAGCCCCTCCACGCGCTGGGCATCGAACTCGACGCCTGCGAGGCAAGCGAGCTGGCCAAGCGGCTGGCGGGCGGCAAGTTCAACGTGCTCGTCCTGGGCGCGACCGGGGACGAGAGCCTGGCGCCGGTGGTCATGCAGTTCATCGAGAAGGGCGGCGGCGTCTTCGTGCCCGCCCCGTTCGGGCCCCTGGGCCGGGCCGCCCAGTGGTTCCCGACGCCGGAATGGGCCGCCGCACTCGGCGCGCGAATGCGCTGGCACGAGCTCGAGGACACCAATCGCTCAAACGTGGTCACCGATGTCATGGGCGTCAAGCACTCGTTCTCCGACCGCATCGCCGCCCCGTTCAACGAAGGGGTGCGCGGGGTGCTCACGATCACGCCGCGCTCGGGAGCGTGGAACCCGCTGGCCTTTGACTTCAGCAACGACTGGACCGTGGTGGTGAGGCTCGCGGACTCGGTGAAGCCCAAGGCGGCGGACATGCGGATTGGACGCTTTGAAGCTTACTGGTGGAAAGACCAGCCACTGACCGAGCATTCCGGCCTGCTGGCCGTGCGACAGGTCAAGGAAGGCCGGCTCGCTCTTTGCGGCTTCCCACAGCAGTGGCTGCTGACCCCGCCGCCGAACTGCCCGACGGTCGAGGCGATGCTCTCCGGCGGCGTGGGAGACAAGCCGAGCGACTGGCTCCGCGTCCTGGCCAACACCCTGCGCTGGCTGGCGGAACCCTCCCTGAAGCAGGGACACGGCGGGGCCAAGACGCCGAACGATCTGCTGCTGTCGTCCGACTTCATCCCGGCTCCTCCGCCGATCGACTGGTCGGGAGCCCGCCCTGTCGTGCGCGACCCGAAGAAGCCCCTCGTGCTGCCGGCCATGGACGACTTGCAGCAGATACGCGGCCTGGTGGGCGCGCGGACCGAGCTATCCGGCTACCACGGCACCGTGGCGGACTATGCCGCCGAGGCCCGCAAGGCGGGACTGGACTACATCGTCTTCCTCGAGAATGCCCTGCAAATGGATCAGGCGAAGTTCGACGAGTTGCTACGCCAGTGCGAGGCCGCGTCCGACGGCCTGTTCGCCGCCATTCCCGGCCTGACCATTGAGGATGCGCAGGGGAACCACTTCTTCTACATCGGCGACAACCTCAAGTTCCCGAAACCGGACATGGTGTTGCCGGACGGCCGCCTCAACACCACCGCGGTTTCGCGGACCGAGCCGATCTTCAAGTATGGCTGGCAGTACATGAACTACCGCGTGCTGATCGGTTGGTACAACCATGCCCGCAACCACACGCCCATCGTCGACTACAAGCTCTACAACTCCTTTCCCATCTACTCCTTCGAGGACGGAAAGCCCGTGGACAGCGCTTTCGAAGACTACCTCTATCTGACCGGCTGGGGCGGTTGCCAGATGGTGTTCGCGCTTGAACTGATGAGCGGTCCAGAGCAGGTGGCGAAGCGCGCGGCGGACGGCTGGCAGACGGTGGCCACGCCGGCGGGCGAGTACGGCGACGGCACCTACGTCAAAAAGGAGTCCTACGGCGTCGAGGGTTTGCGCGAGCGCTGGAAGACCGCGCCGGCCTGGTATCCGCCGTACCTGTACATCACCCGCGGTCCCAAGATCCTGTGCTGGACGCCCCAGAACGACTGCGCCGTCGCCAAAGGCGACTGGTGGCGGCCCGACCTGTGGGAGTACCGGGCGCGACTGCACGTGACCTCGGACGCCGGGCTCAAATCAGTCACGCTCTACGACGGCGACCGCGGCATTTACCGGCGCTGGTTGCCGGGCGGGGACAAAAGCTTCGAGCAGACCCTCGTGCTGGCCAACAATCTGCAGCGCGACCTGGTGGTGGTCGTTGAGGACCTCAAGGGCCGCCGGGCGATCAGCATGGAGCTATGGAACCGTAACACGTGTTTCGACCAGAACATCTGCGGCGACCGCTGCAACTTCCTGGGCACGTGCTTTCTCCGGCGCAAGGACGGCACGGCCATCTGGCACCGGCCCGGGTTCCGCGAGAACCTCGGCCTGACGCCCAGCAAGGGCTCGATGTCCGAAGGCACCTGGTTCCAGCCGGCAACCGGGCTCAGCCCGTACCCGACGCTACCGGTCGACGGCCAGCCGCAGAGCGTGCCGACGCCGTCCGTGGAAACGCTGTTCCAGATGCCGGGCGAATACCGCGAACTCCACAGCGCGCCCAGCACCTATCTATTTTCGCCGGAATACGCCGTGGGACAAGGCAACTTCGCCTGGGCCTACGATCCGGCCGAGAACGGCGCCGCCAAAACACCGCTCGGGCACGACTACCAGGAACCGGCCAAGCAGGGCCAGATCGGCAAGAACGCGTGGACGAGTTGGTACCATCTTGTGCCGACGCGGCTGATGAGCGGCTGGGTGCGCCTGCACGGCACGCCCGCCTCGCTGGGCGACGTGCGGCTCGGGAAATACCAAGTCCACCTGAGCACGAAGGAAGACGTGCCGATCGCGGCGGAGACGGGCTGGGAATTCCTGCGCGTGCCCATGGTGCCGCGGCTCTACGTCGATGGGGCCCTTGCGCCGACGGGCAGCCAGAGCGCCGCGACCGGTGCTTTCCCAAGGGGAACCGTCGCGGTCTTCGAGACGCCGGGGGGCACGGCTGTGCTGTGCGGCGACGGCACGGGGCTGACCTACCGCGTCGATAAGGGCGCATTCATTCTGGCGTATCGCCCGGGCAACAACGTGTTCGCGAAGGGCAAGGCCTCTGAGATTGTGGTCCCCTTCCTGGGGATCTCCAACCGACTGCACCTCAACGACGTGCTCGACACCCTGGCCGCCTTCGGCATCCTGCGGCCCGGCAAGGTCGGATACCCGCATCAGATCCAACGCGGCACGACCCTCAGCAGTTACGCCTTCTGGCGCGTACAGGCCAAGGACGGCGCGTTCGAGTGCCAGATTCCCAAGGTCGCGCTCACCGCCATGATTCCTGTGCAGGTGGAAGGACTCAACGACCGCTGGTCGGCGTTCGTGGTGGACCGCAAACGGCCCGCGCCGAACTACCGCCCGATTCCGGTCCGCGACCAGTGCGGCTACGCGCTGCTCGATCCCACGGATGCCGATGCCGACTTCTTCGTCGGGCATCCCCTGACGTGCGACAACCCGAACGTCCGCCTGCTGGTGTCGTGGAAGGAGCCGGGGCGCTGGTACGTGGAGGCCCATAACGATGGCGACGCCGCGATCAAAACCTCGATCGCGTCGGATCGAGCCTGGCCGGTCTTCGCCTTCAAGCAGGACGTCGACCTGGCGCCGGGCAGCAGCAGAATCTGGGAAGTCGAGGAGACGCGATGAAAGACACAAAACTGAATTTCCTTTTCATCAACACGGACCAGCAGCGTTTGGACAGCCTGGGCTGCTACGGCTCGGCAGTGGCACGGACGCCGCACCTCGACGCTCTCGCCGCCGAAGGCGTGCGGTTCGATCGCTGCTGCACGTCGAACCCGGTCTGCATGCCCGTGCGGGCCTCGTGGTTCACCGGGCAGTACCCGAGCCACCACGGCTGCTGGCAAAACGGCGTGGCGCTCGACCCCGCCTCGGACATGATCCAGACGCGCTTCAACGCCGCTGGCTACCACACCGCCCTGATCGGCAAAATCCACCTCGACAACATCTGGAAGCGCGAGATCAAGCACCCCTCCTACGGATTCCAGCAACTCATCGAGTGCGAAGGCGATCCCTACTGCAAGGACGAGTACTTCCAGTGGCTGGAGCAGCATGGGCTCTACGACTCCTACATGACGCAGTTCAAGGCCGGCGGGCATAAAGAGCGCTACATTCGGGACATCCCGCTCGAGTTCCACCAGAACACGTGGATCACAAACCACGTGAACGAATACTTCAAGTCGCGCCGGGACGACGGACGGCCGTTCTTCCTCTCGGTCGGGTTCTTCGACCCGCATCATCCCTTCGACCCCGTCGAGCCGTACGCCTCGATGTTCGATCCCGCCGCCATGCCGCCGCCGATCACGGGCGACTGCGAGGAGCGGATGACGCCCTACGCGAAGGAACGACGGCCCGCCTACACTGCCATCTGTGCCGACCCGCTACGGATCGGGGCAACCATCGCGGCCTCGCACGCCATGGTCGCCCACCTGGATGACGCCGTCGGCCGCATCCTGGCCGCGCTGCGGTCCCACGGGCTTGAGGACTCCACGGTGATCGTCTTCACGTCCGATCACGGCGAGCTGCTCGGCGACCACGGCATGATCCACAAGGGGCCGTTCTTCTTCGACAGCTCGATCCGCGTGCCGATGATCTGGAAGTTCCCGACCGCTTGGGGACTGCGCGGCGTGGATGACGGCTTTGCCTCGGCCGTCGATATCGCCCCGACGGTGGCCGAACTGGCCGGCGTGCAGGGCCCCGTGCGCGTGCAGGGCCGGCCCCTGTTCGGCAAGGACCGGAGACTGCGGAGCGTGCCGGCGCTGGATGCCGCGCTGACCGAATGGCGGGGCGAGAACCTGAATCTGGGCGTCGACGCGCCGTCCGATCCGGCCATACGCTGCCTCACCACCGACGACTGGAAGCTCGTCCACTACCAGGGCAAGGACTTCGGCGAGTTATACGACCGGCGGAACGATCCGCACGAAATCCGCAATCTGTGGTACGATCCCGGCATGCAGCCGATGGTCCGGGAGATGCGGGAGCGCCTGCTCGCGTTCATCCTCCAAACCGAACCCCTGCCTCGCAGGACCGACATCTTCTAAACCTCGAAAAGCGTTCGCCCGACCATGGGGCCTGCTTGGGATTCTCAATGCGTATGGGCTACGCGGCCGGACCGGTGGTTTCGTTCACGATCAGCGTACCGTGCAGGGTGGTGCAACTCAC
The DNA here is from genome assembly GCA_903895695.1 of uncultured bacterium. GTDB lineage: Bacteria > Verrucomicrobiota > Kiritimatiellia > CAIKKV01 > CAITUY01 > CAITUY01. Next base: position 24,759 of record CAITUY010000029.1, on the reverse strand, counting down.
CGGCGCCAGCGGATCGCCAAACCGTGTCCAGAGCCGCTCCATGGCCACGACGCCGATCTGCTCATACGAATAACTGAACCACGTGAGAAGGGGCAGGCCGCTCTGGCTCGCGCCGCCTTCGGCCTCTCGGTCACCCGCGGTAATGAGGGAGATATCGCCGGGAACCGACAGCCCGGATTCCAGCACAGTCTGGAGCGCCGCCAAACCGGTCGTCCCATTCGGAAGCACGATGCCGGTCGGCCGGGGCCTCAGCGCCAGAAGCTCTCGCACGGCAAGGGCGCTTTGATCCCCGCTCAGGAGGATCTCCTTCATGTAGCGCTCGTCGACGCTCACGCCGGCCCTGGCCATCTCCCGCCGATAAGCATCCCAACGACAGCGGGTACGTACCAGGTCAGGCGTCGAATTGACACAGGCAATCCGCCGGTGACCCAGCCCGAGCAGATGCCGCGTCTGCGCCACGGCCACTTCCTCTTCGTCGAAGACGACACTCTCCAACCCCAACGCACGGCGATCCGTGAGGGTTACCACCATCGGAATGCCCAAGGCCGGCAACTCGGCCAGACTCGACTCCTCGACGCAATCGCCGATCACAATCAGGCCGTCCAGTCCCCGGCAGAAGGCGGCGATGGACGGTTCGTGCTCGACCGAACTCAGGATCGTGCGGGCCTGCAGGCCTTTCTCGAAAGCCGTCCGGCGCGCGCCGGCAATCTGTAAGGTCACAAAAGACCCGGTCATCCACCAGTCACGCGCCACCAGGAACCCGATGTTCCGGGTGACCGTTCCCACGCCGGTGCCCGGCTCGCCAGCCACAAACGTGCCCTTGCCGGCCCGGCGTCGTAACAAGCCCTCCTTGGCCAGGAAGCGCAGCGCCTTGTGAACCGTCAGCCGATTCACGCCGTAGTCACGGGCCAGGGCTTCCTCGGTGGCGATCTGGTCACCAGGTCGATACCCTTCGTCCGCGCCCACGATGCGGCCTTTGATCTGCTGCTTGATCTGGTGCCAGAGCGGCTCGAACGAGTCGCGTGACAACGTCCCATTGGCCGCCGCACTGCCCGCAGCAACCCGTCTATCTCCCGGTGCCTGCGGTGGGACGGCGGGTGCACTGCTCCCGGGTGAATCAATGGACGCGGCCTTCATTTGGGTATGATCTTCTCTGGTCACAGATAATCAGTTCTGAGATGAAAGAGCAACGGTGTTTCCGTTTGACATACACAAACGTATACAATTATTCTTAAGGCTTCACAAAGCATAAGGCAGTGAGGCGCTCACCGTCTCGCGCCAGCACAATAGGAGAGCATGATGCATGGGTTCTGGATGTCGATGCTGCTAATCGCCGGAATAGGGGCACAACCCCTGACCGCTGCCGCGAAAGATGCCAATGCGCCCGTGAATGTACTGATGGTCTTGCAGGGCGGGCTGGCGACCTTGGATGCCCAGGTGAAGCAGCAACTGGAAGGGCGTGGATGCCGACTCCAGGTCGTGTCTGCGGTTGAACCTCTCTCCATGGAAGCGTTGCGCGGATATCACACGGTCGTGCTGGTGGGGCTGGACGACTATGGCGGCGGCGAGTACTACAGCCCGGGCGGCACCTCGCTTGACACCGTGGCCCGCAACATCGCGGTCCTTCACGAATACGTCGAGGCTGGCGGTGGGCTGGTGGTCGTCCCGAACATCGGCGGTACCGACATGGCCGCCACCTACAACGAGTTCTTCGCCCCCTGGAAACTACGCCTGGGCTGCGAGACGGTCCGCGACCCGGCCAGCGCGCTGGCCACCAACAGCGCCTATTGCTGGTCCCGTACCATCGCGCGCCATCCGGCCACCGCCGGCGTGCACGCCCTCGCCTATCCGTCCCTCCTCATGCGCTGGGACGATCAGTACCCGCTGGTTCCGTTGGTCCCGGACGATGCGGCGTGGACCGTGCTGGCACGCGGCGAGAAGACCAGCCGCGGCATGCGTTCCCTCTCCGGCGGCATCTGGGCCGACGGCATCGCCGGCAAGGCCCCGGTGCTCGCGGCCGTACGCGAAGCCGGCAAGGGGCGCGTCGCCGTCGTTGGACTGAATCCCTACTATCTGCTTACGCACGCCTACAGCACGGCCGGCGGCATCGGCGAGATGAGCGTGGGGGCGCTGGCCGGCATCGCCTACTCCCGCGGCGATGGCCAGACGCCCAGCGACTGGGGCATCCTGACCGCCAACCTGCTGCATTGGACCGCGGAAGCAGGCGCCCGCGCCGGCTTCGGCGGGGCTGAGGGGCCGTGGAAATCACAACTGGCCCATATGCCGTGGGCCCCCTATCCGGACGCGCCCATTCCCGATGGGCTCGTGATGGACTGGGCGCACCGCCAACCGGCCCAAACCTGGCGCGAGCACCTGCCCGTGCCGGGCTCATGGCGCGGCCAGTACTTCTGGGACTCGATCCCCGATCCGCGCGTGATCGCCCCCCAACAGATGAACAAGGTGCTCATCGGGGCGCGCTCCGCCTACTCCGACGGCAGCGGCACGGTCGCGGAATGGGCGGCCGCCGCCAAGGCCGCCGGCTACAAAGTACTCGTGTTCACTGAGCGGTTCGAGAACCTCAATCCCACGAATTGGCCATGCATCATGGCCGACTGCGAAGCCAACAGCAGCCAGGATTTCGTGTGCCTGCAGGGATTTGACATCGCCGACAGCTATGGCAACCGGTTCCTGGTGATGGGCAGCGTGAACTTCCCCTCGCCAGGCATCCTGACCAAGGATGGCAAAGCGATTGACGAGTCCAACCGTTTCAGCCTCAGTTTCGCGCGCCACCTCGTGTCGTTCCACCGCCCGGGCACCTCGGCGCTCTCGACGGAACTGCTTCGCCATTTCCAGGCAATCAGCGTTTACACCTACGCCGAAAGAGACGGAAAATTCGCGCTCGTCGACAACGGCTTGCCCTCCTACCACTGGGAACTGCAGGCGGCGGGAAATCCGGTGCCCATAGCCGTGCATGAGATGACCAAACCCGGACAGGTGGCCACCAACAGCACGCTCGGCTTCCAGTTGATCGTGCCGTCGCAAGATGCGCGCGATGCCACCCGGTACTTCCGCAGCGGGATGTCCCATTTCTTCGAAAACCCCCAGCGGTACTTCATCACCGAAGGCCCGATCATCGACCACTGGACCATCATCAACCCGGAAATCGGCCCGCCGGAATTGAACCGCGACCACTTCCGCGCCGTAGTCGGCGCAACCGCCGGCGATACCAACGCAACGATCGCGGAGGCCGTACTCTTCGACCGCGAGGGGATCGAGCGGCGCTGGACACCCAAGAGCGTCAGTTTCACCGAGAGCGTCGACGGCGATCTCGGTTATCAGCGCTATTTCATGATGATCGTTACCGACTCGAAGGGACGCCGCGCCATCAGCCCGGCCCTGCGCACGGTACCGCAGGGCTACTACCAACGCTGCAGCGACCGACAGAACTTTTTCGGCACCGCTATTACCTATTCCGGGATCTGGGCCGGCACCAGCGACTTCAATTACTATCTGCCCCAGGTTCCGTCGCCCTTTCACAATGAGACCCTGCACCCCTACGGCGGACTGTTGCCCGGCGAAAACCTGGCCAACAAATTCCTGTTCCCCTTCGCCAGCGGGCCGATAACCTTCACCGATATGCTGGTGGACGAGCGTTACCGGCTGGACACCCGGTACGGCATGGATAGCTGGAAGTTGCACAACACGATGCCCACGCGGACCTACGAGTTGTATGCCCGCGTCGGCATCTGGAACGACATGGTCACCTCCAACCGGCCGGCCGGCATGGATCCGTACAACAGCCGCCTGGTCGATGTTGAAGCGACCGTGCGCCTGCGCGAACCCGTGCAGCCGCCCACGGTGTTGTTCCCCATCATCCACACAGTCCCGGGCAACGCCGCCTACAGCTATCGCGACGGCGACCGACTGGTCGTCAGCAATCTCAACGGCAACGCAGGCGCCCTGCTGGACCTGCCCGCCGGTGCGACCCTGGGCACGTTTGTGCTGCTCTCCCCCATGACCGTCTCCGGCCGCGGCGACCTCGGGTGGCGCTCCGAAACCTATCGCGTTCTGCCGCGAGGCACCGAATGGCGGTGCCACTACCTGCACGTTGCCGGGCTGTCGCCCGACTGGCGCGCCGCGCTGGCGGCCGGCGGAGAGCCGCCGTGGTCGCTCGCGCTCACGCAAGGCACACAGGATCGCGGGCCCGGTCCCATCCGGCTCCACGCCCAGGACAACGGCGTCGTCGGGCAACTCAAGGCCGGCGGCGCCATCAAGCTGCTTCCGGTGACGGTCTCCGGACTGAATGCCAACTGGCCCGCCGCACTCTGGACCCCCGGCAAGTACCTGCATGGTCACCAGGCTGGCGCTGTTTCCGCTCCGCGCAAAATGGCCGACGTGCCGGTATTCCCCGGCACCATCCTGACGAACGGCGAGACCGTGCTCAACCACATAGGCATTCGCGATGGCGTGGCCTACGCCACGCTCGACAACAGCGCGGACACCGCCTTCTTCGTCGGCCATACCCTGACGGCGACCGACCCGGCGCTGAAACTGGCGTTCCGGTATTGGACCAAGACCGCGGCCGGCCTCGAGGTGCACAACCCCACGGCCCAGCCCATCAAGGCCCGCATCGCCAGCCCCGCCGCCATCACGGACCGGCTGCGCGTAGACCTGACCGTGGAGGTCCCGCCGGGAACGACGCTGCGCCGCGACTTGCCGTGAGCAGATGAGGAGCGCATCCGAATGAAGACGCAGCCCCCATCGTCGTCAACGCCCTTGTTGGTTGCCGGCTCAACCGTCGAAGCGCTCCGGCTCAAATTGGCGAACCCGGCGGCGCCGTTGGCGCTCTGGTGGAACCATTTCCTCACGCTGTCGCGCCGCGATCCGGAATGGTTCCGCGAGTATGCCGTGCTGGCGGCGCTCGTCACCGGCGCGGAGCAGGACCGGCAGAATGTCCGCCGTCTGTTCCTGGGATTCGTGCGACTGAAGGACGAAGGCGACGCGAGTCTCGATGCGCAGTTTCATACGCATGTGACCGCCGCCCCGCTCGGGCGCCTGGCGATCTTCTATGACTGGGTCGCCGAGCTCGATCTCTTCACCCCCACGGAAGACCAGGCGATCCGTCAAGCCATGCTGGACCATGCCTTCGTCTTCGCCCTGCAGCATACCCAGTCGCGCGCCCTCGCGTTCGAGAATCAACTGCTATCGAATGCCTTCGGCGCCGCCGCCGTGGGCTACGTGCTCGGCGTCAAACGCGGCGCCGATCCGCTCGCCCGGCGCCTGTTCAGCGAAGGCCTGCGCCTGCTGAAGGAACTGCTGGGACGTCTCCCGGCGGGCGGCTACGGCGAGGAAGGCAGCGCATACCAGGATAATGTGGTTCAGCCGATGATTGCGTTGGCCGGCCTGCTCGTGCAGGAAGTGACGGGCGAACCGGTCTTCGCGGGCGGGCTGCCGCCGCATCGCGTACCGCTGCTTGACGCGCTGGAGGTCTCCTGGCGCACCTTGGGACCCAATGGCCTGACTCCAGGATGGGACCATTACGGACAGGGCGCGAACGAGGTCAAGTGCGGCATGGCCCTGCTGGCCCGCCTGCGCGGCGATGCCCGCCCGCTGGCCACCGTGCGCGATCTCAACATCTGGTACCGCAACGCCATCCCAGCCTGGGGACACGACGACCGGCTCTGGACCCTCGTTTGGTGGCCAGACCACCCCACCCTCCCCGCTGCTGCCTCCTTTGAACCCTGGCTCAACCCGCCGGTGGGCGGTGCACTGCAAAGCGCAGAAGATCGCATCCGCCTCATGCAGTACTGGGACGCGTGCGGGGGCGTGGGACAGTCCGGTCGCCGCCAGGTTGATCCCAACGCCTTCACGTTCGAAGCTTTCGGCAGCCCCTTGGTCCTCGACGGAAGACTCACGTTGCCGGCCGCCCTGGCCCCCATGCCCGCAGCGACGATCCAGGCCTTTGCCGGATCGGAAGTCTTCGAATCGGTGCGGCGTTACGCCAACGCCACCTGGGGGGGCAGCATGTCGCTGGACGCCGCCATCAGGTATGGTATGGACGGCAATATCGGCCAGAGCAACAGCCTGATCCTGGACAGCGAGGACTGGTACGTGCCCCGCGGTCCCTGCCACGGCGTCGGCGAAGCCCTGCACGCGGTCGGCCCCCTGCAGGTCCTGCGGGGCGATGCGACCGCGTACTACCGCGATCGCTATGATGTCGAATCGTCCTCGCGCACGAGCCTGATGGTGGACGGCCGCTACGCGCTGCTCTGCGACCGCGTGAAAGCCCGCACCCCGCACACCGTCACGTGGCAGGCCTATCTGCGCCGCGAAACGACACCGGCCGACGGCCGGGTTACGGTCCGATCGGCAGAGCAAGTCCAATGCGATCTCATCTTTGGGCAGCCCGGTGTCGTACAACTTGACCCGATTCCCGTGGGGCCGGACGGTCCCGAAGTCGACAGCACACGCTGCCGCTTTACGACGCCGGCGGCAACCGACGTGCGCCTCGACGCCGCGTTGATCCCGCAACGGGCCCTGGACGAAATCGAGGACCTCACGGACGATTGGCAACGCACCATCGGGGCCGCGACGGACCGCGTGTCACTGCGAGATGCATTTCTAAGCGACAGCGGCGAAGCCCCGGAACTGGGGCGCGGCTACGTCCGGCGGTTCGACCTGCCGGAATCGTGCCGGGGTCGCAGGCTGTTCATCGAACTGGCGTTCGCATGCGTGGACGTGGAGCTGCGCCTCAATGGCATCACGGTTCCGGCGCAGCTACGCCGCCCCCCTCAGGGCCACTGGCACACGACCGGAACGCTGCCGTTTCTGTTCGATATCACCTCATGCGTAAAAGCCGGCGCCAACGAACTCCAACTGAAGAGCCCGTACGTCCACGGTGAGTCGGTATGCGGCCCCTGCCGGCTTCTCAGGGTGCGGGAGGCCGCGGCCACAACCCTGGAACGAACCGGACCGGACTCATTCCGAGTCACGGTCGGCAATGTATCGGACGAGGTGTTGCTAGAACGCCGGACGGGTTGCGGCGCCTGGGCGGGCGGCGAGACGGATGCCCGCTATGCCCTGGCGCTTCACGACGGCCGCGTCGCCGTAGCCGCGGCAACGGTGTTGCGGCTGCCCGGGCGCGTGACGGTGACGAGCGCCGCGCCCTGCGACGTGCACTGGTCCCCCGCCGAAACCGGCGTGTGGAGCGCCGACGACCGCGCGCCCCTGACGGTCGAGTGGGAAGGCCACGGCCTCCGATTGGAATTGTCCGCCTGCCTCACGGTCAATTACCGCGGCGGAACGGCACACCAACTGACCATAGCCCTGCCGTCCGCCCGCGGGGTCGTCGTCAACGGCGCGTGGCTGGGAACGCGCGGCGGCCCGGCCGAGCCGGTCGTCGTCCTGGCACTGGACGCGACTCCTGCGGCGCCGGCCGGCGCAGTTGCGCCGCCCGACGCCACCGCCGTCTACGCGCTCATGGAAACCGCCGGGCCGGAGGCCGCGCCCGCCCTGCTGGCTGCCCTTGCGCACGGGAACTGGCGCGTGCAACTGGCGGCGGCCGATGTCGTCGGACAACTGGAGTTGCGCGAGGCGGTCCCGGTCTTGCTGCGCCTGTTCGAGGAGGGCGAAAGGGAGTTGCCTTATCCCGAACTCAAGCTCTGGTGGCGCTGGAGTTCCATGTCGCGGGGGCCGGATTACAAGGAGGGCGCCGAATCCGAGGCGCCTCCGCCGCTGGCTGTCAAGCGATGGCGCGTCAAGCGCGCCGTCGTCTCGGCGCTCGGGCGGCTGGGCGATTCGCGCGCCGTGCCGCCGCTGCTGGCGGCGCTGGAGCGCGATACCGACTTCTTCCCGGTCGCCACGCAACTGCCGCTGGCGCTGGCCCGCTTGGGCGCGACTGCGGCCATTCCGCTCCTCCGGGCGCGGATCGACCACGGGGAGTTCAATGCCCGCATCGGCATCCGCCTCGCCCTGGCGTACCTGACGGGCGAGATCGATCGCCGACAGTTCGAGACGCAAGCCAACGGCTAGACTGGAAGGAGGCAGGAAATCCGATGACATCCCGGGAACGCGTGATGACCTCCCTGCGATTCGAAACACCGGATCGCCTGCCCAAGGACCTCGGCGGCATGCGATCCTCGGGCATCAGCGCATTCGCCTATCCAAAACTCGTGGCAGCGCTGGGACTGCGGCCCCGGCGCCCCCGCGTGTATGACACGTGGCAGATGCTGGCGCTGCCGGAGCCGGACGTTCTGGACGCGCTGGGCGTCGACGTGGTGACGGTTCACGGTGGCGTGACCAACGCCTACGACCAGTCCGAGCTTTGGCGCGAATACGATTTCGGCGGACGCCTCCCAGCCCTCGTGCGCGACCCAGCCGGCTTTGCCGTGGCGCCGGATGGAACGATTCTCCAGGGACCCGTGCGGATGCCGCCGCACTCCCATGTCTTCGACGAAGAGCATGCCGGGCAGCCGCTCGTGCTGGACGGCCCCCTTCCGCAACCCGATTTGCGCGAGATCCGGGAGGCCCTGGCCAAGCGGGAGACGACGGACGAAGACGTCCGCGCCATGACCGCCGTGTGCCGGCGCGCCCGGGAAAGCAGTCCGCGTGCGGTATTTCTGGATTACTGGCCCGCGATTCCGGGAATGTCATTGGGCGGGCATGGGGGCATCGGCGTGTTCCCGATTCTCTGCCTTACCGAGCCCGACTACGTCAAAGAGCTGCATCAGATTGAAATCGAACACACCCTGCGCAATCTGTCCCGACTGCTGCCGGAAATCGCCCCCTACATCGATGTGCTCATGACGGCCGCCGACGACTGGGGGATGCAGTCCGGGCTGCTTGCTTCGCCGGAAACGTATCGCGAGCTGTTCAAACCCTACTATCGTCAAGTCAACGATTTGAGTCATCGATTGGCGCCGCAGGTGAAGACGTTCATGCACAACTGCGGCGCCATCTATGACTTGCTGGACGATATCGCCGACAGCGGCTTCGACGTTCTGAATCCGGTCCAATGGTCGGCCGGCGAGCGTTCGCCGGCAGAGTGGAAACGGCGGGCAGGCCGGCGGTTGGCGTTCTGGGGAGGCGGGGTGAACTCGCAGGTTACGCTGCCGCGAGGCCGCGAGGCGGACGTTGAGGCGGAAGTGAAGGCGGTTGTCCCGGTTCTGGCTTCGGGTGGCGGTTATGTCTTCTGCAACATTCACAACATCCTGGCGGAAATCGCACCGCAGAATGTCACGGCCCTGTATCGCGCGGCGGATGAAACGGGTTGAACGATGCCCACCTGTGGAACTACCAGAAACCTGGCCTTGGCGGCCATACTGGCGCCGGGCATGATGGTTGGGGCAACCGCGCAGGCAACAAAGGAGTTGGAAACCTTGAATGGCATTTTCAGACGGCAAGCGGACGGCACCCATGTGTATCAATCCGACGTGTATCGCGTGACATTCGACACAAACCACGTCCTCTCGTCGTTGCAGGTCAAAGGGCGTGAGTTCCTGCGGCCGGTCACGGGTGAGACTGGCGGCGCCGGGTTCTTCCTGAACGGCAAGCGCGTCAACCTGCCGACGCTTCAAGCCCAAGCCGAAGGCGGCGTGGTCACCGACGGCAATCGCGGCGTCTTCCTGCACATGGAAACGGATCGGCTGGACATCGACTTCGGGCAGGAGACCGCACACGCCCGCGTGGAGTTCGTCTTCTTCCCGGCCGAGGGCATTACCCTGACGCCGGTTGAGAAACCTGTCATGCTCGGCACGCGGCCCGAACCCTGGCAGATCATCGCCCCCACGGCGACCCGCTGGACTGCGCCTGACGGCACGTTCTTCGAATTGCAGCATGCCGGCCAACTAACGGGAGACTATGACGGCGTTCCAGCCATGCCGGTGGTCAGTCCGTACAGGACGCGGGTCTGCGGCGAAATCCGTTTCCCCCAGAGTGCCTGGGGCAGCGCCAAGGCCGCGGTGACCCTGCAGGGCGCCGTGGAAGACCACAACTTCGCGCGCGGCCGCCCAATCGAAGTCAGTGGCACCGTCACGCTCAAGGGCGCCGCCCCTCGTGCCATGGAGATGGCGCTCCAGTTCGAGGATATGAACACATGCGAAGTCGTTCACACCGAACGGACGCCGCTGAACCTGGCCAACACCAACCAGGCGTCATATCGGTTCAGCGTCACATGGAACAGGCCGGGGCCCTGGCGGATCCATGCGATGGTCGTGGATGGAGACCATGTGGTCGGGCTGAAGACCGGCGTGATCGTCTACGACTTGGACAACTACAAGCCGGCGCTCAGCCGGCCCGCGGATTTCTGGGAGTTCTGGCAGAAAGCGATCGAGGCGCAGCGCGCGTTGCCGCTCGACCCCGTGCTGATCAAGGACGACAAGGCGTCCACCAACGCCTTCACGATCTACACGGTCTACATCACGGGTTACCAGGGCCGCAGGCTGCAAGGATTCTATTGCGAACCCGCCGCCCCCGGCCGTTACCCTGTGGCGCTCGGCGCCGGGCATTCGGGCGCAAACGTGACCGCGCCGAAGGAAGGCATGTTCTGCAACCTGGTGACCTTGATGGACGGCATGGCGACCTACCGCACCGGCCTGGGGAACCGTTTCACCTCGAACCTGTTCTACAATTACATCGATGCGTTACGCTGGGTGGACTTCCTGGCCACCTGCGAAAAAGCCGATCTCACCCGTTCGATCTACTATGCCGGCAGTCGCAGTGGTCCGGTGGGCCTGGCCGTGCTGGCGCTGGACCCGCGCATCCGGATGTACGTTGCCAATGTGCCGACCAACAACCGGTGGGACTGGCAGGTGACCCTGCCCGGCGCCACCGGCTGGGGCCCCTGGGCGGGCGACAAGTCGCCCGGCCAGTCGGTGACCGATTTCACACGCGAGCTGTCCTACTTTAATCCCGACAATTTCGCCGAGCGCATCACACAGCCCTGCCTGATCGGGTTCGGCCTGCTGGACGGCCTGTCGCAGGTGACCGGCAACCTGGCCTGCTATGCGCGCCTGGCGAGCCCACAGAAGAAAATCTGCTTCCGCGCCTGGTGGGGCCATGCCGACGGCAACCCGGATTGGTATGACACCAGCGCCAAGTGGCGTGAGCAGTTATTCACCGGCAGATAATCGCGATCGAAAGGAGGGCCTTATGTTGACCTTGGACAAACCGGCGCAACCCATCGAGGACACCAGCCGTGCGCAGTTGACGGCTTCGCCGGAGGGCGTACGGACGTTTCTGCAGGCGGGTTTCGGGCTATCCATTCATTGGGGCCTCTACTCCCTTGACGGCCGCGGCGAGTGGGTCTACTTCGTGGAACGAATTCCCTGGGATACGTATCGCCAGCGCCTCCAGCGGTTCAATCCGGTCCGGTTCAATGCGGAGGAATGGGCGGACCTGATGCTCGAGAGCGGCCAGAAGTTCATGTTCATCACCACGAAGCATCACGACGGGTTCTGTCTCTGGGATACCGAGCTGACCGATTTCAAGATCACGCGAACGCCGTTCCGGCGGGACGTCATCGCGGAACTGGCCGAGGCGCTGCAAGCGCGGGGGCTGCAGCTCCACCTCTACTACTCGCTGCTGGACTGGACGCATCCGGCCTACCGCAAGGACTGGCCGGCCTATGTGGCGTACTATCAAGGACAGCTCCGGGAACTGCTCACGCGCTATGGCCGGATTGACGGTGTTTTGTTCGACGGCTACTGGCCTCGCGCCAAGTTCGAAAATGACGAGAGTGACTGGTTCGCGCCGCGCGGGGCCTTCGATCTGGCCGGCACCTATGACCTGATCCACCGCCTGCAGCCGCAGGCGATGGTCACCAACAACCTCCACGTCATGCCGCTCAAGGGCGAGGATTACCAGACGTGGGAGTTGGATCTTCCCGGCAAGAACACCATCGGATTCAACACCACCGAAATCGGCGACATGCCGAAGGCCTGCTGGTGGAACCTGAACCAGGGATGGGCCTACACGCCGCGTACCCACCAAGTCAAGAGCGCCACCGACATCCTTGCCACCATGAAGCGCGTGCGCGAAGCCGGTGGGGACGCTTTCATTCTAAACGTCGGTCCCCGCCCTTGGGGCGATATTCATCCGGACGAACAGGCCGTGTTGCGCGAAATCGGCGCCCGTCGACGGGCGTGTGGCTGCTGAGATACCATGAACACATCCGTCATTGTTAATCACATTGGATTCCGGCCGGACGACCCCTTGAAGCGCGCGATCCTGCCCGTCGGGCAGCAGACCACGGGTTATCTGGGCTCGTTCCTCTTCAAGGTCGTCCACGTCAGCGAGTTCATCCAGCACGCGTTGAATTCGCCCGGAGGCCGCGAAGCGCTGCATTGGCGCCAGGCGACGGCCATCGAGGAAACCCCGCTCGGACGCTATGCCGTCTGCGACCTGAGCGCGCTCACCGCCCGCGGCGGCTACCAGATCTTTTCCGACACCGGCGCCAGCCAGCCGTTTCTGATCTATCGCGACGGCTGGAAACGCTGCTTCCGGCTCCTGCTGGAGTGGTACCGGATCGCCTCCTGCGGGGAAGCCGTACCCGGCTACCATGAACGCTGCCATCTCGACGATTGCCGGTTGACCTCCAACGGCAAACACGTGGACCTCGTGGGCGGCTGGCACGACGCGGGTGACCTGCGCAAGTGGACGAGCACCATGGCGCTGGTCAGCCAGCGGCTGGCCGACTTCGTTGAGGAACAGGGCCCGGAACTCGACCGCACAGGCGTGGACCCCGAACTGGTCTGGCGTCAACTCGAGCGAGGGGCCGCCTACCTGCTTAAGACGGTGGATCCTCTCAGCGGGCTGGCGTGGCACAACGTCGCGTCCGAGGACGACAACTCGTGCAATGTGTGGACCGACAACCTGCCGGGCACGGCCGACGACCGCCATGTCGAACCGGCAATCATCCCTTCAACCCAGCACAACTACGTGCAAGCGCAGTGCGCGCTGTCCCGGGTTCTGCGCAACCGGAATCCAGACCTGGCCGCACGCGCGCTGGCCTCGGCGCTGGCAGTCTGGCAGCGCATAGCCGCATCGGCCAGCCCAGGCCAGGCGCTCGGCTCGGCGCTGGAACTGTGGCGTTCCACGGGCGACACGTCGTACCGCGACCTGGCCGCCGCCGGCCTCCGCGCCCTGCTCGATCGGCAGTGCACCGGCGCGCGGTTCGGCCAGGACCGGCTGCGCGGTTTCCTGCTGGAGGATGACGCGATTGCGTTCAACAACGGCTTTCACGGCCGCGGTGGCCGCAACCTCTTTGCCCACACGACGCTGGTCGAACAGCTCGCGCGGGCCATGCTGCTTTGGCCCAACGCGGCCGACGCAGCCCGCTGGCGGGACGGGCTCACGCTGCTTCTCGAAGGGTTGGTGGAGCCCATGCTGCACCTCAGTCCTTACCGAGCCTTGCCGGCCTGTTTGTATGCCGCCGGCACCGGGCCGGCCAATGGGCGACCGCTGGCCGGGGACCTGGTCTTTCGCTATTTCGGGGTCGAGGCCGAAGGCAACAACAACGGTCTACTCGACACCGCCGCGGCCCTGGCGCTGGCCGCACGCGCGCTGGGCCAGCCCCGCTGGGCGGCCTACGGGCAGAAGCAAGTGGAATGGGTTCTGGGCTTCAATCCCTGCGAGGCGAGCATGCTCACCGGCCTGGGCTACAACCACCCCTCCCCGTTTTCATTTTACGTCGGGCAGATTCCCGGCGGTATCATCAACGGGATCAAGGGCGACAACGCCGACAACCCGGTGCTCTGCCTGAACCGCGAGATGGAGGCGATGCTGATGGAGTACTGGTCCGTCCACACGGCCGCCATGCTGCGCGCGCTGGCTGTGCTGGAAAACGAACGCTTGAGTTAGCGGGAAGGAGTTCGTGAACGTGACAACACGCATGGCCCTGACAATCGCACTATCGCTGAACATGACGGTCGCGTGGGCGGGAAACGCCACCGCCAAACCGAGCGAACTGCCGCCGGTCCATGTGCTGGTATGGGGCGCCACGCTCGATCCCGAGCTCGTGCGCCGGTTGGAGCAGGATGGGGTACGCGTTGTTCACGACAGCAGCGCGACGCTGAGCATGGAGCGGTTGCGCCTGTTCGATATGGTGCTGGCGCCCAACTTCTATGGTTTGAATCCTCCTTCGTTTGCCGTGTCGCAACAGGTGCAGGGCTACTTCAACGGCAAGGCCAACTTGCCGCTGTTGCGGCGCTACGTTGAAGAGGGTGGCGGGCTATTCATGGCACTGGCCAACGGCGGAGGCGGCCAGCAGGTCGCGCGCGGCTGGAATGCGTTCCTGGAGCCTTGGGGCGCGATGCTGGTGGCGGCCGAAGTGCGCGACGATGCCCATGCGGGACTCGAGAAGCAGTATGCCTGGACGGATAGCGGTGCGGCCTCTCCCGTGCGGGCAGGGGTGAAACGCATCTGGTATCCGACCAATCTGCTCCGCTGGGACGATGCCTATGCGACCATGCCCTTTGTGCTGCAGGCCCCGGAGTGGCGACCCGTGTTGAAGGGCATGCCCGGCAGCATGATGGCACGCAATATGGGCGGCGCATGGGCGAAACTGGACAACCGAGGCGAGGCGCCGGTGATTGCCGCGGTGCGTCAGGCAGGCAAAGGCCGCGTGGCCGTGATGGGTATTTCGTCGTTGTGCACCATGCTCAGTCCCTTTGCCAAAGGGGGCTGGGTCGGCGAGTCGAACATTGGCGCCATAGAAGGGATCTTCTTCGAGAAGGGCGACGGCAAGTCGGCCAGCGACGGGTACCGGCTGCTCCTCAATACCATCCGTTGGGTCGGCGGGCTGGCGTCGCAAAACGGCATGGACGGCTATACGCCGGAAAAACTGGCCGCGGTGCCGGCGCCAACCAACGCGCCCATTCCCGCATGGCTGGGCGAACAGTGGAGCGGGACGAATCGTCCTTTCAAAGTGCTGATCGGCGCGCGCAGCAGTTTCAGCGATGGCCAGGGCACGATCGCCGAATATGCCCAGGCGGCGAAGACCGCCGGTTACTCGCTGCTGGCGATGACCGAAACGCTGGAGCGGTTTGACCCCGCCCGCTGGGATGAATTCGCGAAGGCGTGCAGGGCCGCCTCCACACCGGATCTGATTGTGACGCCGGGCTTGGACCTGGCCGACCCGTGGCAGAATCGGTACTTGCTGATGGGCGACATATCCTATCCCCCTCCGTTCATGCTGACTCCCGATGGCAAGTGCATGGTCCGCACGGAATTTCTGGCCTTGGGCTTCGGGAGCAAACTGGCCGCCATCCACCGGCCATCCAGCACACCGATGCCACAGGAGCTTTACAAATTCGCCCAGGCCATTTCCCTGTACACCTATCGCGACGGCAAACTCGTCGATAACGGGCTGCCGGCTTATGAATGGCATGTGAATTCGCGCAGCGCCTTGATGCCGCTGGTTGTGCATGAGGTCTTCTCGCCGGCGGATGTGGCCAAAGCCGCCGCTGACCCGCAACAGTTATACACGTGCGCCGATACGCCGGAGAACGCGGCCTGGTATTTCTACGCCGGAATGGAACAGTACTGGGCGTTTCCACAGCGGGCGCTGGTCACGTCGGGGCCGATGATCACGCGCCTTGTTTCAGCCAACGGTCAGTATCCCAGCCTGAGCGCCCGGTCGGATGCGCCGATTACGGATGTCCGCCTGGTCGCCAATTACGATACCGAGCGTCGCTGGCGTCCCAATGCGACCAACATCGCGATCGAGGCCAGCCTGTCGCCTTCGCATATGCGGTGCTGCTATTTCGTCATCCAGGACGCCAAGGGGCGCACCGCCATCACGCCGCCGCTCTACCTGGGCTATGCGATGCGCTATGACTGGCGCTGCTCCGATCACCAGAACTACTTCGGCTTCGCCTGGCCCTATCCGGGCACGGATGCGCCGGATTTCGAACCGGTGGTGCCCGTGCCGGGTTACGATGAGGGACGAGGGCTGTTTCCCGAGTCCGGAGGCGCGCAGCGGGGCGACAACCTGGTGTCGCTGATGAGTTTCCCCTACGCGTCGCCGGCCCTCCAGATTACCGACATGACTATCGACCAACGCTACTGGCACGCGCTGAAGCAGGACCTGATCTATGACGCCAAGCCGCCCCAGACCACCACGCGGAGTCGCGTTTGGGCCGGACGCATCCGATACTATGATTTTGGTTTGGTGGCTTCGCAACAGGACTTCGACAAGGATGCCGCCAGGAAGTCGCTGATGAAGGAGATCGTCATGGAATTGCGGATGCCCGTGGCTCCGGATTCTCCCATCTTTCCGGCCTTTACCAGGGTGGATGCCAAGGCGGACTATGCGTTGCCCCAAACCACTGGCGGCGCAGACAACACGGGCAAGGTCGAGCGAGGGTACATCGATTTGCCTGTGGGTGGATGCGCCGGCAATCTGATTGCATTGTCCGAGGGCATTCGTGTCGGCGCCGATGGCACTGTCGGATTCGCGGTCCCCCCGGACACGGTGGGCTTGCTGCCGGTGGGAACCCGCTGGACCGGCCGGTTCATCCGGGTGGACGATCCGGCCAAGTTGACGGCCACACGGGCGGCGATGGGCTTGTGCGGCAAGACGCCCTACACGCTGACGCTCTCACGCGGCCGCCTGGATCGGCTGGCCTTTGTCGCCGAGTTGACAGCCGCCGATCGAGGGGTGTCGGGCGAGGTGACCGCCGCACCGGCGATGCCGTATGCACTTCCCTTGTCGATTGCCGGCCTGAACCCTCATTGGGAAACGGGCCTTTGGCGCGAAGGTCAACCGCCCGATTCTCCGATCCCGGCATTTGGCGTGTTCGAAGGCAAGGGCATCGCACGCCTGGATGTCACCAAACCGGGGGCGTTCTATGCGGGCAACCTGTTAATGGCCGACGACCTCAACCTTCGGCTGAGTATCGTCGGCTCTCAATGGACACTGAAGAGCATCACGCTGGAAGCGAACAATACCACGGAAACGGATGTCGAGACGACGGTGACAACGCCGGTCGAGATTAAAGATCGCTATCGCCTGAACGAGAAGATCAAGGTGCCCGCCGGGATGCTGTTGCGGTTCACGTTCCCGAAGCCGGCGGGTCAGTAGGAGAAGCACCATGCTAAAAGCACGCCCCTTTCTATTGGTTTGCCTATGGCTCGCACAACAGGCCGCGCAGGCCGAACGCGTGGAGATTGCCGGACGCGTGGCGAACAACGTCCCCGCCAAGGGCGAGAGCGGCTCCATCGCCGTCGTGCGGGAAGACAACGCCCCGCCCGGGCGTTATCGGATCGTTTTTGAAGTCGGCGTGATGCCCGGCGACCCCGGCGACACCCGACACTTCAATGTCGTCATCGACGCGGAAGGCGTCGAGCGCTACGCCATGGACAACTATACCCGAACGAGGTTTCCCGCCGACGGCACGCCGTTGACCATCACCCGGGACTTTGTGCTTACCAAGGCCGGACCCGTCGGCGCGAATTTTTCATGGTGGGTCGGCAAGGGGACCATGGCGATGCTGGTCTATGGCGCGCGACTGGAGCGCATGGACAAAGGAGCGGCCCTGCTGGGCTTCCAGGCGCGCAAGCTTCTGGTTGCGCCGGGAGAACCGGCGTTTGCCGATGCCGTCGTCGTCAATGGGACGACGGGACGCCTGGATGTGGCGCTGTCGGTCACGGTGATGCGGGAATTCCGGGTGGCGCAGGTGTTGAGCCCGGTGCGCGTGTCGCTTGAACCCGGCGCGAGTAAACCCATCGAAGTGCCCCTCCCGGCACTGCTGGACGAGTACGGCTATGCGTTGCTCGGCACGCTCAGTACCGGCGAAAAGGTGATGGACATCCGGAGCGATGTGTTCAATGTCGCGGACAACGTCTGGAAAGTCGCGCTCGGCGCGCCATCCCTGTCCATCCACCCGGGTTCCTACCCCTGCAGCCACAGCAGCAACCTGCAGGACCTGGCGCTGTGCCGCCATTGGTATGCCAACTGGTGGGAATGCGATTTCTGGGCGCCGGACGATTGGGGCAATCTCAACCCACAAAAGGATCACTGGGCAGGCGGCCAGACAGGCTACCTTGAAAAAGGCTCCACGCTGAAGGACTTCATTGCGCTCGCCAGGACCAACGGTATTCGGTCCATCACCTATGGGAAGCATAACGCCTGCGCCCAATCCGGATGGGAACTGGCCCGGCAACACCCGGACTGGTTCTACATGGACCAGCTCGGGCAACCGTACGGCGTGTTTGATGCCTGGGCTCTTCAGCACTGGGACGATCCCGAACGCTTCGTTTCCCCGGCATTCCAGAAGAAGTTCAAGGGATATGCCTGGTACTACCTCTATGCCAACTTCACGCGGCTGGATGTGCTGGACTACGGCATCGATCAGCTCATTGCCTCCGCAACGTCCTTCGGCTGGGACGGCGTGCGGTTCGATGGGCATTGGTCGGCCGGCAACGACGCAATGTCGACCCGCAACATCCAACGCATGAAGCAACGCATCTGGGCCGTCCACCCGGCCTTCGTGTTCGGCTACAACGACAACACGCCGCATACCGCCTCGTCCGAGTATCTGTCCAGCCACGAGTACCGCGAACGCTGTGCCGGGTACGGGCACATCATGAACGAGCAGATCCGGAACTTTTCATCAACCGGCGATGGGCTGGTTTACACGTCCTGGCGCGCGTATGCCGAAGGCATGTTGGCGGATGTCGCCAGCGTCCGCGCGCACGGCGCCACCTATCACTGCATCCTGGATTCCCGCGAGGATTACTACAAGTTCCTGCTCTGCACGGCGGCGGGCGCCCATACCGACTATGGCGATCACGCGACCGCCCCGGGCTGCCCGAACTGGGGACGCTTCCTCACGCGCTGGTCGGGGCCGATCTGGGACGTGATGTTGCAGGGGGTGCCGGCAACGAATCGTGTCGAAGTGACGGCGGACACCCCGGTCTGGTGGGATCAATGGATCACGGAGCGCCCCGTCGACACCCAAACGTTTCAGCGCATCGTGAACCTCATTGTTCCGCCCGCGTCCGACAAGATCCCGGAAACCCGGCGCTCCGATCCGGTAAGCAATGTCGTCGTGCGCATGAAGATGATCGATGGCGGCACGTTGAGCGGGGTCTACCTGCTCGACGCCGATCGCGGCGATGAACCGCAGAAACTCACTGCGACGCAGAACGGCGTGTGGGCGCAGGTGACCGTGCCGCAGGTTACCGGCTGGAGCCTCGTGGTGTGGGAGTTCTCCGGCACGTTCACGCGGCCGGCGGCGCCTGCGCGCCTCACCGCGCCCCCCGACCCCGCCGAGGTCGCGGCCGCGGAGAAACAGGCGGCCAAGCCTGCGCCGAAGGACCCGCTACATCCCGCGGAAGACCCCACCGCTTCCGGCACGACGATCGTACACGAAGCGGAGGGATTGCCGAACGCGGCCGATCACGCCATTGTCATCAACGACGCGGATGCGTCCGGCGGCAGAGCGCGCCGGCTCGATGCCTCCACCGGCAGCCGATCATCGTCGTGGGGATGGAATCAGTACGGCAACCTGCCGGCCGGTCACTACCGTGCCATCTTTCGGGTCAAGATCGAAGACAAGGCCAAGGAAACTCAGATGGGGTTCTACGCCGGCTGGCCTGGCGCAGGCGGGACTGTCACGACGCCGATCAAGATGGTGGTGTCTGCCGATTTCAAGCAAGCCAATGTCTACCAGGATTTCACCTATGAGTTCGACTATCCCGGCGGAGGCACGCTGGATGTCTCGGGATCTGGCGTGATGGGTGGAAAGCCCGGCATCCTTATCATCGACAAGATCACGCTGGTGTTGCTCGAAGCGCATAGCGACGCGCAGGTCGAAGCCTTGCGAAAAGAAACGCCACTACGCTCCGATCTGATCCCCGGGAAGATCCGCGATATCGAGGTGTTCAATGATCTGGATCCGTCTGCGGCGACACCGACTCTCGATAGTTTGGACAGCCCTCCTCAGCATCCGAAACGCGACGCCTTCGTGGCTGCCCCCATGCGCATCCTGATCGTCAACGGTGTGCATGCGGATCTCTATGGCCTGGAGAACGCGTTGCCGAAAGCGTGGCTGATTTCCCAGGCGTATGCCGGTTGCGACCCTGATCCTTACGTCAAAGGCTACCCTGACACGCTTGACCGGCTCTTCGCCTACCGCGCGGTCATCCTGGCCAATGTCGATGCCCGGGCGCTCGGTTATGAACGACGGCGGCAATTGAAGCAATTCGTCGCGTGCGGCGGCGGGTTATATGTCCTGGGCGGCCTGCACACGCTCGGGCAGGGTTCGTACAAGAACACCTTCCTGGAAGACCTGCTGCCGTTGGAGATCGCGCCGGCCCGCGACATCCAGCGTGCGGAACAACCGTTGCCCTTCAAGTCGGTGAGCGGCGGCCTGGCGGATTCCGTCCCCGCCCAACGCGAGGCGAATCGGACGCCCGCTTACCTGTTCTGGCGGCATGTCGCCAAACCGAAGGCAAACGCCGAGGTGCAACTCTATGCCGGTACGGAACCCGTGCTCGTCACGAGCGCATTCCAAAAGGGCCGGGTAGCCGTCTTCACCGGGACCGTATTGGGGGAGCCGCCCGGCAAGGAAATGCCTTTCTGGAAATGGAGCGGCTGGCCATTGCTGACGGACGCCACCGTCAACTGGGTAATCGGCAAGGGACCTGCAGCCGGCAAGTGATCATTGGAGCTTGAAGACGGTCCCAAACGGCATGAAGCGCACCGAATCGTGGACCTGGATTTCCTGCGCATCCGCCATTCCGTCGCCGTCCAGGTCGGTGGCGGGGGTCACCGCCAACAAATCCACCGGAACGCCGGTTGTGATGCGCATGTCATCCAGACAGGCGGTCGTATCGTTATTGTAAACCCCCAGCGTGGTGTAACTCGGTATCGTTGCACCCGCGGGGAAGCCGACCAGTTCGCGCGACAGCTTGCCTTCGATAAACACGGCCGCCTTGTGGGTCACGAAGTTCGCGAACACCGTCACGCGGGTGTAGGACCCGGTGCTCATCGCCGGCACCGCGCTACCATCAATGTAGTTCGTACAGGCCAGCCACGCGCCGGCCGACCATACCTGAAGGATGCCGTTCGTCGCCACATAGCTCACAAACGCCGCCTGATTGGTATCGGGCGCCGCCGGCGCAATACCCGGCACGGCCTTGAGATGGAAGTCGGTCCAGATCTTCGGCTGACCCACCGTCGTCAACCGGTTGGAAATCAAACAGCCGTCGGGAATAATCACGCCCTTCGAACTCCCGTAGCCCTGCGTCGCCTGCACCAGCACGCCGGCGCTCGAAGCACCCCAACCGCGGAAACCGAGTTTCTGCACCGGGGTGTTGTCGGCGTATAGTTCAAAGTCGTCCGTGAAGTCCAGACCCGCGACGGCCTGCAGGCCCCAGGTACCGGCATTCAAGGTAAAGGTGCCGGTCATATCCACGCCCGCCCCGGCCGCGGCCACCTCACCGCCCGTAGCCACCACGCTGCCGCTGCCGGTGAGGTTGAGTGTGCCCGCGATAAGGCGGGCACCGTTTGTGAGCCCCGCAACGGTTCCGGCCACCGTCACCGTTGTCCCGCTTACCACCACGCCCTGGGCCAGTTGCAGGGTACCGCTGACCATCAGACTGCTGACGAAACTGCCAGTCACATTCACCTGCTCGCCCGCCGCCACCGTGATCGTGCCGCTGTTGGTAAAACTGCCCGCCAGCGTCAAGTTCTGCGTGATCGTGACACTCTCGCCATACGACGCCCCGGTCACGTTCAGCGTATCGCGATCACGAGCCACTCCGAGCGCGTTGGAGAGGGACGCGTAGGCATACGGGCTTGAGCCGCCCACATACAACGTGCGCGCCGCGTAGCCGTACATTTGCAGCTCGCCCGCGTCGACTCCGTAGACGCCGTTGAGATCGTTCGTCAACCGCCCCGCATCGTAGTTCGTCTGGACATAGGCATCGTCGAGCCAGGCGCTGCTGTCCCGACTGATCACGCCCACCGCGTTGTAGGTGCTGGCCGCGACAGGAAACGCCAAGTCCTGCAGAACCAGCCGATCATTGACTAGCACGGCGGCCTTGCGGGTGCTGTAATTCTGGTAGATGGAGATCGTCGCAAACGCGCCCGTGCTCATCGCGGGCACCGCCTGGTTGAACACGTCATTGCTGCACACCAGCCAGGCGGATCCATTCCAGACCTGCAGATAGCCGTTCGCATCGAAGTAACTCAGCCACGTCACCCCGTTCATGGCCGAGGGATCCGGCGCCGCCCCGAGCGTCGGCGCGATCCGCAGGTCCGTCCAAACGACCGACGGCGCGGCGGGCGTTACGGAAACGGTATTGGAAATCGCGCTCTCCGCAGGCAGCAGGATCGAGTTCGGGGACGAGTAGTACTTCGCCCCTGTCACCACGACGCTGCCGGTCGACGCCATCCAGTTCGAAACCGCCGTCGTGAAGGTGGCCCCGTTTGTGAACGGTGGCGTGTCAAAGTGGTCGTTGAGATAACCGGCCTGGACAGACACCGCCGCCAGCAGGCAGCCGCTCCCCAGCAGCCACGGCCACATATTCCATCGTCTCATTGGCCCCTCCCCTTTGCATCCGACCCAAGCCATCGCACGCTCCGATGATCGGGTGAATTTACTGGCCCTTAATGAAGATGACCGTTCCCTGCGGCTGCAATTGCCCGATAACCACGGTTCCGGGCGCTCCGGGGAAGCCGCTGGCACCCCCTGCGATGGCAGACGATCCAGTGCCCGTGACGGAAGGCGATCCGCCCCAGCTACCGTTCAGGCTCCAGACCGCGATGCGGCCACCGCCACCGCCACAGGTGTTAACGAAGTATCCTCCGCCAGGCCCCCCAGCCGCACTTAGAAAACCGGACCCGGCAAACTGTCTGCAAGTCAGGTAGATGCCACCACCCGACCCACCGGCTCCGTAATAACCGGTGCCAGCCCCGTTGGCGGAGATGGTCCCGTTGATCGTGATCGCATGACTCGCCTCGACCCAGACCAGGCCGCCACCGGCGCCAGGACCATTAAAGCCGCCATTATCCTCCCCTGCGCCACTACCGGGCTGGACGGGCGCGTTGGACGATCCGTACGTCATCGTGCCGGGATTGCAGCCCTGAGCTATGCCACCACCCAAGCCACCGTAGCTGCCACCGCCGCCACGTCCGTTGCCGTGCCCGCCGCGACCGGTACCGTACCCGTTCATGACCATACTCGTCGCACCCCCGCAGCCCAGTCCATCGGCATTGAAGCCGGCGCCAGGCACTACGGTCAAATTGTTCACTGCAAATTTCACCGAGCCGCCGTTCGTTCTATCCGATGCCGGGTACACCCAGCAGTTGCTATACACCGTCATATCGCCGCTAACCGTGAGGCGCATACCATACGCCGGGGTCCCATTATTCGTCGGACCGGCGGTCAGGTACAGGTTCGCGCTGTTGGTAAGGAGAAGATTGCCGTTGGTCACGGCCAGTTCAAGACCGGGTTGCTCAAAGCCGATGCTTGTGTTGGTGATCGTCAGGTATGGCGTCGACCAGTTAGTGAATCCTGAAAAACGGACCTGCTTGAATCTGTCGGACAGCGCAGGGGTCAGGAACTCAGGTCCTGAAAGATAGAGAGTCCCCATGGCGCCATTCCCAACCCCGCCGCTGCCTCCAGAGGCAGTGAACTGAACCTGCGACTGGCCTGAGGCGGCTTGCGCCGCGGAATCCCAAATGACGGCAATGCGTCCGCCGCCGCCGCCGGACGCATTGATATACCCGCCGGCCCCGCCGAAGGCGCTGACGGCTCCCGTGCCGGCAAATGTCCGGCACGTGATGAAGATGCCGCCGCCGGAACCGCCGCCGGAGTATGCCCCATCCGTTGAGGCGCCACCGTTGGCGCTGATCGTTCCATTGTTCGTGACGGATCCGCTGGCTACGATCAGGATGGCTCCTCCCCCGGCGCCGCCTGCATAGCCGACACCGGCGCCGCCGCCGCCGGTGCCCGGATCCGTCGGCGCAGCAGCACTGCCATAGACGTTCCCATTGGCGCCGCCTGCCCCCCCATAAGCGCCTCCTTTTCTGCCGGTGCTCGCGCTGCCGGGACCGAACCCGCCGGTACCGTCCGTGACTGAGCCCTGATAGCCGCGCCCGTTGGCCTGGATGTAACCGCCGCCGGCTACGGTCAGATTGCCGCAAACAATGTAGACGCGGTTGTCGGGCGTCCAGGGCGACGGGGTGGTATCGGTATTCACCGCGTGCGTGATCGTGCCGTTGACCTGAACGACCGCGGCCGTCATGATCGTGGACCACCCCAGGAACGTGAGCGTTCCATTGTCGGTGAATGAGTTGAGACTGGCGGTGGTGACATCAACCGTCACACTGATGCCGCTGTTGATCGTGACATCGTCGCCGTTACCCGGCGTGCCGCCGCCGCCCCATGTGCTGGCGTTGGCCCAGGAACCGCCGACAGTGGCCGTCCACATCGTTGCCGACGCCGCTTGCACGGCCAGCGCAACGAGAAAGCAAACCCCCAGAACCCGTACCCCATGCGTATGACTCATTGTGACCCCTCCGCACTTCTGTTCATCGCCCGTACCCGCGTCGTGTTCACGCACTGTACGCATGATCCACCTCCATCTTTATGGATAATAGAGGAATGCTATCACTGGCATCCCATAGGCCAGTCACGGACGGCACACCGGGGCAACATCCCCACGGATTTGCCGGGGATTTTGCGCGGGGGTGACACGAGCCGGGAGTGTGTGTGCTGGAATTTGGCGGGTGTTTGTTAGAATGGGCCT
>CAITUY010000028.1 GCA_903895695.1 uncultured bacterium | reverse complement strand
CTACGCAGACTTGCTCTCAACGCCATCAAGTCAAACAAATCCCAGCCGAAGCTCTCCGTCCGAAGCAGACGACTCATGGCCGCCTGGAACCATGAGTACCTCGCCTCCCTCCTCGGAGGCCTTTAAGATGCGTTTGCCCTGCCCGACTTTCCCCGCCCGCGTTTCCGGCTTTACAGGGACGCTGCGAGCGGCGATAGTAAACCTAGCTCGGGCTTGTCGAGCCGAAGGTGAGGGTTTCATTCCGCCAAACCACGACAGCGATGAACCGGCTGCACTAAGCCTCCGCTGGACCCGCGTGTGGGTTCTGCTGGCGACCGGCGGCGGATTAGGCTACAGCCCCGTAGCCTCGGGCACGTTCGGAACCCTGCCCGGTCTGCTGATTGTGGCGGCGACCTGGCACCTCGGGCTGACCGTTCAGATCGTTGCGTGCATCATCCTGGCGGTGGCTGCCGTCCCCCTGTGCGAAATAGCCGAAGACTACTTTGGCAAGAAGGACGACGGCCGCATCGTCGCCGACGAGTTCATGACCTTCCCGATCTCCATGGTCGGCCTGCCGCTCCACCCGCTGGTCCTGGCCCTGGCGTTCCTCACCAACCGCATCTTCGACATCCTCAAGCCTCCGCCAGCCCGCGAACTGCAGGCCTTGCACGGGGGATTCGGGATCGTCATTGACGATGTCTTTGCCGCCTTCTACAGCCTGGTCGCCAATCATCTGGTCTACGGCTGGCTGGTGGCGCACAAGATCGTTTGACGCCCCTCATGAAAGTCTCGATCGTCATACCCGTTTACAATGAGCAGGATAACATCCTGCCGTTGGCCATGGAGTGTGCCCAACTGACGGTGCAACTTCCCGATTTGGAGGTATTGCTGGTTGACGATGGCAGTCGCGACCAGACGTGGGCCCGGATCGAGGAGGCGCATGGCCGGTTCCCTTGTGTCCACGGCATTCGCTACGAACGCAACCGGGGGCAGAGTTCCGCCATGCTGGTCGGCCTGACGCTGGCGGCCGGCGATCTCCTGGTGACGATCGACGGCGATCTGCAGAACAACCCCGCCGACATCCCGCGCCTGGTGGCGGAAGCGGCCGATTGCGATGCGGTGTGCGGATACCGGGCCAAGCGGCGGGACTCCTGGGCGCGGCGAGTGGGATCGCGCATCGCCAACCGCGTCCGGAATTGGTGCACACACGACGGTATCCGGGACACCGGCTGCAGCCTGAAGGTGTTCCGCAAAGAATGCGTGGCCGACCTGCCGCCCGTAGAAGGCGTTCACCGGTTTATGCCGGCTTACTTCAAGCTCAACGGCCGCCGGATCAAGGAACTCGCCGTCGATCACCGCCCGCGGACGCACGGCCAGTCGAAATACACGAACATGAAACGACTGCCGCGCACGATCTTCGACCTTTTCGGATTCGTGTGGTACCGAAAGCGCTACCTGCGCCTGCTGACTTCGGCCGATATCCGGCGCGTGTAGGCCCCTCTTAGAGCCGATCCCAAAACCCTCCTGCCGCAAGGAACGGAGCCGCTTCCGGCTCCGGCCCTTCGATGGCGCTCAGGGCAGGCCGGCGCGGGAAGCCGCGCCGCTCCCAGAAGAGGCACACCGGTTTTCGGACAGCCTCTCAGAACTTCGCTGCGAAACTGTCGGCGATCACCATGTCGCCCTCGGTGGTGGGGTGCAGGCCGTCGGACTGAAGAAGCGCGGCGTTGTTCCCGAACTCATTCTCAAGATCGCACAGGGCCGTGCCGGTCTGGCTGGCAAGCGTCCGGATGCGCTCGCTGACGCGCTTGGCGGCGCTGGCATAGATCAAGTGCTCGGAGAACATCGGCGTCAACGTCGCGATCACGGGAATCGACTTGTTGGCTTTGCAGGCCCCGATGATGTCACCTAAGGCGGCGGCCGTATCGTCCGGGTTTACACCCGTGATCGCGTCGTTCGCGCCGTACAGGATCAGGACGTAACCCGGCTTGTCGCCGCTCAACACGCCGCCGATGCTGGCGGCCCCGTCGCCGGCCGTGGCTCCGCCGTGCCCATGGTTGATGACGGTCTTGTGGATCATCCCCGCCAGTTGGGAAGGATAAGAGCCGGCCGTGATGCTGTCGCCCACTGCCGCCACCACGTTGGGATTGTTGTCGCCGACGTCGCTGCCTAGGCCGCCGCCACCGCCGCCGTCACAGCCTGCCAGAGCCAACACCCCTGCCATCCAGATCGCGCCCACTGCGTAGCGAATCGTATGCATGAATTCCACTCCCTTTAAGGATGGCGCACGTTACCAAGTCAGCGGGGCAGCGTCAAACAGGCCGGTACGCCCGACTTGCGGGTGAGCCGCCGACCTCCTATCATAGAAAGCGTGAGTTTGAATGATCGAGACTATGTGCGTAGTGGCGGCACGACGGGCGGTGCCCGAAAGCCGCCCGGCGTTCCGTTCGTTTCGCGCCTTCTTTTCGCCCTATGGTGCTTCTGGCGACGTCTGAAGGGAACTCAACGACGATGACGACCGTGGGTAAAGGCTACCTGGACCGGACCCTGACCGAAGACGAGGTGCAACAGGTATGCGCGGAGGCCATCGAATCCTGGCGGCCGGATGGGAAGCGCCTGCTATTCGTTATCCCCGACCACTCGCGTACCTGCCCTCTGGACGTCATGTTCCGTGTGCTCTATGGGCTGCTCGCCGGGCGCGCAAAGTCCCTGGATTTTCTGGTCGCCCTCGGGACCCACCCGCTGTTGACGGCTGAACAGATCTATAGACGCGTGGGCATCACCGCGGCCGACCACGCAGCGCGCTATCCCCAAGCGCGCTTCTTCAACCACGAGTGGAAGAACCCGGACCGCCTGATCGAGGTCGGCCGATTTTCGCGGGCCGACATCCGCGAGATCACCGACGGGCTTTTTGAAATGGACGTGTCCGTCACCTGCAACCGCATGGTACTGGATTACGATCTCGTCGTGATTATCGGCCCGGTCTTCCCGCATGAAGTCGTCGGCTTCTCGGGCGGCAACAAATACCTGTTCCCGGGCATCGCCGGCCAGGCCATCATCGATTTCTTCCACTGGCTGGGGGCGGTCATCACCAACCCCGTCATCATCGGCAACAAGTGGACACCCGTCCGGCGCGTGGTGGACCGGGCCGCCGCCATGCTCACGGTCGAACGCCGCGCCCTGTGCATGGTCGTAAAGCACCACGAACTGGCCGGGCTCTACGCCGGGACGCCCGAGGACGCCTGGTCGGCGGCGGCTGATCTCTCGCGCGACCTGCACGTCGAGTACCACGCCAAGCCGTTCCACACGGTACTGTCCTGCGCGCCGCCGATGTACGATGACATCTGGACGGGCGGCAAGTGCATGTACAAGATCGAGCCCGTCGTGGCCGACGGCGGCAAGGTAATCGTCTATGCGCCGCACATCACCGAATTCTCGTCGGTCCACGGCGCCATCCTGGAACAGATCGGGTACCACACGCGGGATTTCTTCCTGAAACAGTGGGAGCGCTACAAGGGTTACCCGTGGGGCGTTGTCGCCCACTCCACCCACGTCAAGGGCATCGGCACCTATGAAAACGGCGTCGAGCATCCACGCGTGGAGGTCATCCTGGCCACCGGCATCCCGGAGGCGGCGTGCCGCAAGCTCAACCTCGGTTACCTGGACCCGCGCCGCGTGAACGTCGAGGAGTATGACGGCCGCCAGGCCGAAGGCGTGCTGTGCGTCCGCCGGGCCGGCGAAGTGCTCTATCGCTGGAAGGATGCCCCGCCCGAGCTGGGAGGAGCGGGAACACGGTAGTGAGGCGCACCACCTAATCACCAACACGGGCAAGTCACGAACGTTCAACTCTCAACGTCCAACGCTCAACGCCCAAGTTGGGAAAACTTCGTCCGTTCGACGTTGAGAGTTGAACGTTGGGCGTTGGACGTTCTGCGTTTTCGTGGCTCTCCGGCCGCCGATCGGTGGCCCTCCGTCATGCTCCCCTGGCTCGCATGGCTGGGCATTCTGGGCGTGTTCGTCGCTTTGCGTGCTCGCGGCGTCGGCCACCTGCTCATGTGGGACGAGGCCATGGATCTGGCCTCCGTGCGGGCCTGGGTCACCTCCAGCCGCGATGCGTTTTCCAACGCGTTCTGGGCCCATCCGCCGCTCTTTCCCCTCCTGCTGGCCCGACTCGCGCCGCTGCGCACCGGCTTCGCCGAGCGTGCGGAAGGTCTGTCGATCGCCGTGCAGGCCGTGAACCTGTTCCTGCTGTTTGTGCTGAACCGACGGCTGTTCGGTTCGGCGATCGCCCTTCTCGCCTGCGCCGCCCTGGCCGGCCTGCCGGGCGCTGTGTTCTTCGACGCCTGGATCAAACGCGATCACCTCGTCGTGACCTTCGGCCTGCTGGCACTGCTGGCCCTGGACCGCCGCCGCGGGCTCATGGCCGGGGTCCTCCTGGGATTCGCCCTGCTTGCAAAGGAATCCGCGCTGTTCTATCTGGCCGCCGTCCTCGTACTCGTGCCCCTGGCATTCAAAAGAGGCGAACGCGTGAAGAACGCGGCGGCCATACTCGCGACAGCAGCAGCCACATCGGTGTGGTGGTATGTATTGTTCAGCACTTTCAGCGGCACCTATCTCCGATTCGCTCTGGGCCGCGACCCCGGGCTCTCAGGCTGGAACCAACCCTGGACCTACTACCTTGAGCGGACGTGGCTCGATGTTGGCCCCGTCGCGCTTGCCGTCCTGGCGGCAGGACTCGGCACATGGGTTGTCGCGAGGTGGCGCGCATCAAGGTCCGCTTCGCACGCGACCTTGTCCCGGAATCCTCAGGGTTCAGGGTTCGGGGTTCAGAGTTCAGTTCCCAATGTTCAATTTTCAATATTCAATCACTGGCATCCCATAGACTTCGCCACGGACATGCGGAAGAGCGCTGACCGGGAGGCCGTTCGCCTGTAGCCTACAGGCACATGAAAAACACAGAACCTCGGCGCCGCCAAGCGCCTCGCGCCCGTAAAGGCGGACCGT
>CAITUY010000027.1 GCA_903895695.1 uncultured bacterium | reverse complement strand
ACGTGCCCCTGTGGTGGGAGCACGTCTTCAGCCTGCGGGTCCGCGGCGAAGTCATCGACACCTACGGCGACACCGAAGAGGTGCCGATATCGGAACGGCTTTTTATGGGCGGGTCGAGCACCGTGCGGGGGTTCCGATACCGCTGGGTGGGTCCCAAGGCGGAGCGGGTTAACGGCGACGGCACCGTGCTGCCGTGCGGCGGCCAGAGCCTCGCCCTGGCCAGCGCGGAGTATACGATCCCGATCGTGTCCAAGCTGCGTTTTGCCACCTTCTACGATGTGGGCAACGTCTGGCTCGACCCGTACCAGTTCGATTTTGACCACCTGGCGGCCGGCGTGGGCGTGGGCCTCAGGCTCGATATTCCGGGGTTCCCGATGCGGTTTGACTATGCGTGGCCGACGGAAAAGGACGATCCGCGGAGCCAGCCGGAACGCTGGAGCTTCTCGATCGGCTACGGCCGCTGAGAAGAAGAGTTGTAATTAAATTGTTAATAGTATACGGTTAACCGCTAGTTAATTCGGGCCGGGCCGGGGCGTGGGTTGCGGTGGCGGTGGCGGGGCCGTCTTGGTAAGCTGAGCTGTTTGTAAATTGAAGGTTTCGGCGCGAAGGAGGATGCAATGCAACGAAGACTAGGGATGTGGGCGGCCGGCCTGGTGC
Organism: uncultured bacterium; assembly: GCA_903895695.1. Classification (GTDB taxonomy): domain Bacteria; phylum Verrucomicrobiota; class Kiritimatiellia; order CAIKKV01; family CAITUY01; genus CAITUY01. Next base: position 52,171 of record CAITUY010000027.1, on the reverse strand, counting down.
TGGCGTGTGGCGTGGCGCAGGCGGGCGAGCTCAAGATCGCGACAGTGGACGGCAGCCGCCTGCTCAAGGGCTACTACAAGACGGGGCTGGCGGACCAGCACATGCAGCAGCAATTTGAGGATTTCCAGGCCGAACGCGACAAGCTGCTGGCCGAGCACAAGAAGCTCAAGCAGCAGTTCGAGACCTTGCGCGGCGATGCGGACAACAAGGCCCTGACAGAGGAGGCCCGCGACAAGAAGAAGGAGCAGGCCGAGGAGCGGCTGACCCAGGTCATCGAATACGAGAACTCCATTCGCGAAAAGGCGGCCTCGCGCAAGAAGCAGATCGAGGACGAGGGGCGCAAGATCCAGGGCGAACTGGCCAAGTCTATCAAGGCAGCCGTGAAGGCCGCCGCGGCGAAGGCCGGCTACACGCTCGTGCTCGAGCAGTCCGGGTTGCTGGCCAACGGACTCGAGCCCGTGCTTTTTGCTGACCCCAAGCTGGACATCACGGACGAGGTGATGGCGACGCTCAATGCCGACAGGCCCGCAGGCAAGGAGTGACCCATGGCGTTCACGGTTGAAGAGGTCGCCCGGAAGCTGGGCGGGCGCGTCGAGGGCAATGGGGCGCTCGGGATTCGGGCCGTGGCGGGCCTGCGCGAGGCGCGGGAAGGGGATCTCTCCTTCCTGAGCAATCCCCGCTATGCGGCTTTGATGAAGCAGACGGCGGCGACCGCCGTACTCGTCAGCGAATCCTGGACCGGCGAAACGCGGGCCACGTTGATCCGCGTGGCCAGCGCCGACGCCGCCTTCGCGCAGGCGGCATTGTGGCTGGGGCGCCTGCCGGTCACGTTCAAGCCGGGCATTCATCCCACGGCGGTCATCGCCGAGGGGGCTACCCTGGGCCGCGACGTGACGATCGGGCCGGGCTGCGTGATCGAGCCTGGCGTTGTCATCGGCGATCGCACGATCCTGGTGGCGCAGTGCTACGTCGGCCACGGCACGACGATCGGCAGCGACTGCCGCTTCTATCCGCAGGTTACGATTCGCGAGTACGCACGGATCGGCAGTCGCGTGATCCTTCACAACGGGGCAGTGATCGGCAGCGACGGGTTTGGCTATTCGAAGAATGGAACGCACTGGGAAAAGATCCCGCAGGTCGGCATCGTGGTGCTTGGGGATGACGTCGAGATCGGGGCGAACACGACCATCGATCGCGCCCGTTTCGGCGAGACGCGCATCGGCAATGGCGTTAAACTCGACAATCTCGTCCAGGTGGCGCACAACGTGACGATCGGCGAGGACACGGCCGTTGCGGCTCAAACGGGCTTCTCGGGAAGTGCGCACATCGGCGCCCGCGTCCAGATTGGTGGCCAGGTGGGCAGCGCCGGGCATTTGACGGTCGGCGACGACAGCATTGTGCTGGCGCAGGCGGGGATCTCCAAGGACCTGCGGCCCGGCTCGGTTGTGGGCGGCACCCCGGCGGTGCCGGTTGACGAGTGGCACAAGGCGCACGCGTTGGTCGGCCGGCTGCCTCATTTGCGCAAACGGGTGGGGGAACTCGAACAGCGCCTGAAGGGTTTGGAGGAGCAGCCATGAGGGTTTTCGTGACCGGCGGCGCCGGCTACATCGGCAGCGTGACGACCGAGCAGTTGCTCGACCAGGGGCACGAAGTCGTTGTGTTCGACAATCTGGAGCGGGGCCATCGGGAGGCGATCGATCGGCGCGCCCGCTTGACGGTGGGCGACCTGCGCGATGCCGACCAGGTGGCGCGGGCCATGAAGAAGGCGCGACCGGATGCCGTCATGCACTTTGCCGCGTATGCGCTGGTGGGCGAGTCGATGACGAACCCCGGCATGTACTTTGCCAACAACATGATGGGCGGCGCGAACCTGGCCGAGGCCATGGTCAAGGCCGGCGTTGGCCGGATCGTGTTCTCGTCCACCTGCGCCACCTATGGCTACCCGGATCGCCTGCCGATCACCGAGGATACGCCCCAGAGGCCGGTGAATCCCTATGGCGAATCCAAGCTCATGTTCGAGAAGACGCTGCAGTGGTATGAGCGCCTCCTCGGCCTCAAGCCGGTCTTCCTGCGCTACTTCAACGCCTGCGGCGCGACCGCGAAGTTCGGCGAAGACCACGAGCCGGAGACGCATCTCATTCCGAATGTCATCCGCGTGGCGTTGGGACAACGACCGGAGGTGCAGGTGTTCGGGACCGATTACAAGACGCCGGACGGCACGTGTATCCGCGACTACATCCACATCGTTGACCTGGCGCGCGCCCACATCCTGGCGTTGCAGGGCGAGCAGACCGGGCCGTTCAACCTCGGGACGGGCAAGGGTTACTCGGTGCGCCAAGTGATCGATGTTGTGCGCAAGGTTACCGGTCATGCCATCCCGGAGAAGCTGCTGCCGCGCCGGCCCGGGGATCCGGACAAGCTGGTCGCGGCCGTGGGCCGTGCGAAGAAGGTGCTCGGCTGGACGCCCAGGGATTCGGACCTGACCACCATCATCGAGAGCGCCTGGGCGTGGCACCAGGCACATCCTCACGGCTATGACCGGCCGGTCCGCCGCGCCGCGAAGAAGACTTGACGGCTGGAGCGGTGAAGTGGGAAGGGAAGATGGAACTGCGAAACACGCGAAAGGCGCGAAACCGGGAAGAGGGTTCTTGTCAGTTTTTTCGCGCGTTTCGCGTGTTTCGTAGTTCCAATGGGCTACTCGAATAATTGCAGACATCTTTAAAGGAGAATACTCATGGCGACGAGCAAGACGACGAAAGGCAACGAGATCAATACGGCAAATTCGGCTTTGAATGCCGTGTTGGCGCAGATCCAGAAGGATTTCGGCGATGGCGCCATCATGCGGCTGGGCGATGCGGAAAGCCGGCGTGAAGTGGCCGTGATTTCCACCGGGTCGTTCACCCTGGACACGGCGCTCGGCGTGGGCGGCCTGCCGCGCGGCCGCGTGGTCGAAGTCTTCGGTCCGGAATCGTCGGGCAAGACGACGCTTACGCTGCACGTGATCGCCAATGCCCAGAAGACCGGCGGGCTGGCCGCGTTCATCGATGCCGAGCACGCCATGGACCCGCTTTACGCCAAGAAGATCGGCGTCAACCTCGATGACCTGCTGGTGTCGCAGCCCAGTTCGGGTGAGGAAGCGCTCAGCATCTGCGAGACGCTCGTGCGCAGCAACGCGCTGGATGTCATCGTCGTCGATTCCGTGGCGGCCCTGGCGCCGCGGGCCGAGCTCGACGGCGAGATGGGCGACGCCCACGTCGGCCTCCAGGCGCGGCTCATGTCGCAAGCGCTCCGCAAGCTGACGGCGGCGATTTCGACGTCGAAGACCCTCTGCATCTTTACGAACCAGATCCGCGAAAAGATCGGCGTAATGTTCGGCAGTCCCGAGACGACCCCGGGCGGCCGGGCGCTGAAGTTCTACGCGTCGGTGCGGCTCGACATCCGCCGCATCGCCACGATCAAGGACCCGGCCGGCAAGGCGATCGGCAATCGCACGCGCGTCAAGGTCGTGAAGAACAAGGTCGCGCCGCCGTTCGTCGAGTCGGAGTTCGACATCCTGTTTGCCCGCGGTATTTATTGGACGGGCTCGGTCGTGGACAGCGCCATCGAGCACGGGTTGATCGAGAAGCGCGGCTCGTGGCTGTCCTTCGACGGTCAGCAGCTCGGCCAGGGCCGCGAAGCGGCCGCCGAGCAGATCGCCAAGGAGCCCGAGACCGAGAAGAAGCTGATTGAAAGAATCAAGGAGAAGCTCGCCGCCGGCAAGCCGCAGTAGCTCAGAAGAGGGTTCAGGGTTTGGCGTTCCGGTTTTGGAGTTCGGAATGATCTTCCCTCTCCCTGTTCGCGCCGATACGTTGCCGGCGTTGTCATCGGAAGCGATCACTTCTCCGATAACGATTTCGGGGTCCACTGGCTTGAACGTTTGTTCGGAGCTGAACACCGAACACTGAACACTGACCACTTAGTACCATGCCTCCCCAATACGTCTTTCAAACCCAGAACCTGACCCGGATCTTCGGCGAGAAGACCGTGTTCCAGGATATCAGCCTGTCGTTCTACTACGGCGCCAAGATCGGCATCGTGGGCGAGAACGGGGCGGGCAAGTCCACGCTGCTGCGCATCATGGCCGGCGAGGACAAGGACTACATGGGCACCGCCCAGTTAGGCAAGGGGATGCGGGTGGGGTACGTGCCCCAGGAGCCTCGCTTGAACCCCGCCAAGACGGTCCGGGGCAATCTCGATGAAGCCCTCGAGCCCGTGCACGCCCTGGTGCGGCGCTACGACGAGGTGGCCGACAAGATGGGCGAGAAACTGCCCAAGGACCAGATGGACAAGCTCATGGACGAGATGAGCCGTCTCCAGGAGCAGATCGATGCCTTGGACGCCTGGGAAGTCGACCGGCTGGTGGATGTGGCGTCGGATGCCCTGGTACTGCCGCCGGACGACGCCGACGTCACGAAGCTTTCGGGCGGCGAGCGGCGCCGCGTGGCGTTGTGCAAAGTGCTGCTCGAGAAGCCGGATCTGCTGCTGCTCGACGAGCCCACCAACCATCTCGACGCCGAGACTGTGGCGTGGCTGGAGCAGACGCTGCGCGAATACCACGGCACGGTCATCATCGTGACCCACGATCGCTATTTCCTGGACCACATCACGAAGTGGATCCTGGAGCTCGAGAACGGCCGCGGGATTCCGTTCGAGGGCAACTACTCGTCATGGCTGAAGCAGAAGCAGGACTGGCTGCGGCAGGTGGAGAAGAAGGAGAGCCAGCGCCAGAAAGTGCTGGCCCACGAACTTGAGTGGATCAGCAGTTCGCCCGAGGGGCGCCGCAAGAAGAGCCAGGCCCGCATCACGCGCTACGAGGAACTGGCCGGCCAGGCTTTTGAGGCGCGCAAGGACGACGTGTTGATCCAGATTCCGCCCGGGCCCCGGCTGGGTAACAAGGTGCTCACGCTGGCGGGAGTCAGCAAGGGTTACAACGGCGTGTCCCTGTTGAACGAGGTCTCGTTCGATCTGCCGCGGGGCGGCGTGGTCGGGGTTCTGGGGCCGAACGGCTGCGGCAAGACGACGCTCTTCCGCATGGTCGTGGGGCAGGAGCAGCCGGACGCAGGGGTGCTGACCGTGGGCGAAACGGTCATGCTGTCGTACGTCGACCAGCACCGCGACGCGCTGCGTGACGACGTCACGGTCTACGAGGAGATCACGGGCGGCGAAGACGAGATCGAACTCGGCGGCCGCACCATGAACGGCCGGGCTTACCTGTCGCGTTTCAACTTCCGCGGCAGCCAGCAACAGAAGAAGGTGGGCCAGCTCTCGGGCGGCGAACGCAACCGCGTGCACCTCGCCAAGCTGCTGCGGCGCGGCGGCAATGTCCTGCTGCTCGACGAACCGACCAACGACCTGGACGTCAACACCATGCGCGTGCTCGAGGAAGCCATCAACGAGTTCACCGGTTGCGTCATGGTCATCAGCCATGATCGCTACTTCCTCGACCGCATCTGCACCCACCTGCTGATTTTTGAAGGCGGCGGCAAACTGCGGTGGTTCGAAGGGAATTTTGCCGACTACGAGGAAAAGGTTTTGGCCGGCGACGCCGACCGCCGCCTGCATCGCCGCGGCAAGTACAAGAAGCTGGCGCTGAGATAAAGCGATGGGCGGCTAAGAACCTATCGAAAGCCTGTCTGCCTCTTCTGGGAGCGGCGCGGTTTCCCGCGCCGGCCAGCCCTGAGCGCCGTCGAAGGGCCGGAGCCGGAAGCGGCTCCGCGCCTTGTGGCAGGTGGGTTTTCGGATAGTCTCTAAGGAAGGGGGAGGACCGTGCACGATAGATTCGTTCGCCTGTGTTTGCTCGTTTCCGCCGGGTTGTTGCCGCTCGTTGCCCCGCCAGCGGCTCTCGCCGCGCGCACCAATCATGCCGGCCGCGTCTTGGGGCCTGTTCCGACGGTAACCCGCGCCCTGCTGTTCAATACGCCGGAAGCTGACGCCGTCGTGGCAGCGCTGCAGATCATGCCGGCCGACAATCCTTGGAACGAGGACGTTTCCCGCCGGCCGCTCCTCGCCAATTCGGCCGCCCTGATAGCCCGCATTCACTCGGATCTGGCTCCCAACCGCCGAACGTTGCGGGTGTTCTTCGAAATGAACTATGTGCTGGTGCCCGACAGCCAGCCACTTGTGCCGATCGACCTTGTCCAGTACGCCGCGGAATCGGATCCGGGGCCGTACCCGATTCCCGACAACCTCCCGATCGAAACGTGGCCGGCTGGAACCGGAGGCTTGTCGCTGCGCGACTGGCAGCAGGACACGAAGCAGGCCGGCGGCGACCGCCACGCGATCATCGTCCAGCCCGGGACGGGCTTCTTCTGGGAAACCTGGTCAACCCGGCTGGCGGGTTCACAGTGGCAGGCCGCCAATGGGGCACGGTTCAATCTCCGCAGCAACCAACTCCGGCCCGCCGGCTGGACATCGGGCGATGCGGCCGGCCTGCCCATGTTCCCGGCCTTGATCCGTTATGACGAATGCCAGCGCGGGGAGATCGAGCACGCCCTGCGCATCGTCGTGCGGCATTCGCGCGCCGAGTTCATCGAGCCGGCTCGCCATTTCGCCTCGTCCCCCCGCACGATGAACCCGGACGTTCCCGCCATGGGTCAGCGCTTGAGATTGCGGGCCGATTTCCCGATCCCGGACAACTGGACGGCGCAGGAGAAGGCGGTGCTCAAGGCCCTGAAGAAGTACGGGGGCCTGGTCGCTGATAACGGGAATTTCTTCTCCGTCTCTGCCACGCCGGACGACCGGTTCCCACAAGGCGCGTTCGACCGACTGGCCACCGTTTCGGTGACGAACTTTGAAGCCGTGGCGGTGTCCGGAGCAGAGGCCGGAGCGCGCCGCCGTCCGTAGGGCGGGCGATCGCAACCCGTCGGACTTACGCCCCGAAGGGCACCACGCCTGCTACCGGCCGGGACGGCCGGCTCCAAAACGTCCCAGAATCGAACTGGAGCCGGCGGTCCTCCGCCGGTAGCGAAGGCTGGAATCTGTCGCAGCGTCTAAGCCCGACAGGCTGCTACGTCCGGGCCGGGTCGAGGTCCGCGGCGAAATCGGACTCCTGGAACTCCAGCGGGGCCTTGATCGCGCGCTGGCGCAGGTCCTCGTCGTAGCGGCGCAGCTCGGCGCGCTTGATCTTGCCGCTGATCGTCTTGAGCAGATCCTCCATGAATTCGATCCGGCGGGGCCGCTTGTAGGGCGCCATGGAGTGGCGGCAAAACCGGAAGATGTCCAGCGCCAGTTCGGGCGTCATCGCATAGCCTGGACGCAAGGCGACAAAGGCCTTGGGAACCACGCCGCGCACGTCATCAACGCTGCCCACAACCGCCGCCTCGGCCACGGCCGGATGCTTGAGGAGCACGCTTTCGACCTCGAAGGGGCTGATCCGGTAATCGGAGCTTTTGAAGACATCGTCGTTGCGGCCGACGAACCGGAAGTACCCGTTCGCGTCGACCCGGGCGACGTCGCCGGTGAGATACCAGCCGCCGATGAAGGCGTCGTCGTCGCGGCTGCGGTCGCAGCGATAACCTTTCATGAGCCCGAGCGGCCGCTCGGGGGTGACCCGCACGGCGATCTGGCCGTCCTGCTCGGGGCCCAGCGGCAGGAGCGTCGGCCCCACGGTGTGGACGCGGAACCCGGGCGCCGGGCGTCCCATGGAGCCTTCCTCGACGCGCATGCCGGGGAACGTGCCGATAAGCGGGACGGTTTCCGTCTGGCCGTAGCCTTCACGGATCGTCACGCCCGTGGCGTCGCGGATGCGGCGTGAAATCTCGGGATTCAGCGGTTCGCCGGCGCTGAGCAGTTCGCGCAGGGCGAAGCGGCGCGGCGCGAGATCCTCCAGCATGAACCGGCGCCAGACACTGGGCGGCGCGCACAGGGTTGTAGCCCGGTACCGTTCCAGCACGTCCAGCGTCTTGCGCGCATCGAACCGTTCGTAGTGGAATGTGAGCACGGTGGCGCCGGCGTTCCAGGGCGCAAAGACGCTGCTCCACGCGTGCTTGGCCCAGCCGGGGGCGCTGACGTTCATGTGCACGTCGCCCGGCTTGAGGCCGATCCAGTACATCGTCAGCAGATGACCGACCGGGTAGCTGGTATGGGTGTGCAGCACCATCTTCGGGAGCGCCGTGGTGCCGGACGTGAAATAGAGCAGGCAGGGGTCGGTGCCGTAAGTCGGGAAGGGCGGGCGGAAGACCTCGCCGTGCGCGTGGCTCCGCGATAGCGGGATCCAGCCAGGACGGGGCGCGCCGACGACGATACGCGTGCGCACGGATTTGAGCCGTTCCCCGATGCTCTCGATGCGGTCCACGAATGCTTCCTCGGCGATGATGTGGCGGATATTGCCCCGGCGGATGCGGTCCTCAATGTCGGCCGCGGTCAGCAGCGGCGACGCGGGGGTAATCACGACAGAGACCTTGATCGCCGCGAGGAACACCTCATAGAGATCCACGGAGTTGGACATCATCAGCAGGACCGCGTCCGACTTTTCGAAGCCCGCGTCCTTGAAAAAGTTGGCCACCTGGCTGGAACGGCGGGCCATCTCACGATAGGAGCGGCGGACCTCGGCGCCGGACTCGTCGACCCAGATCAGGGCCGGGGCCTCGGTTGTTTCGGCTATGACGTCGAAATAGTCCAGCGCCCAGTTGAACTGGATCAGGTCGGGCCAGCGGAACCTCGCGCAGGCGTCGTCATGACTGGCCGCCCCGAGCAGGCTCTCGCGGGCGGCGAGGAACTGCTCCCTGTCGGGCTTCACGTCGGCGCTCCCGGGCGCGCGGCCAACCGGCGGCGGCGGGCATTGAATTCGGGCGCCTCTTTGACGCACGTGGCGAGGATGCGCATGGATTGTCGCAGCAGGCGCAGGCTGTCTTTCTTCAACTCGACGGGATCGGCGCCCACGTTGGTCCAGCCCGGCGCGGCCAGGTCCGAGGGCGGGATGGCGACCGAGTCCCAGTTGTGGAACAGCCGGCCCCAGTCGCTGTGCAGGATGTCGTGCACGAGTTGCTGATGCGTCGGGTACCAGAACGAGTCGTGATACAGGACGCTGGCAATGTAGGCCCAGGGCGCCAGGATGGTCTTGAGCGACCACTCGAGCGGTTTGCGCAAGGGGCCCCAGTAGATCTTGTGCTGCATCCGGCTGGCAAAGGTCATCTTCTTGAACGGGCCGACAAAGTGCCAGTCCTCGGCGGCGGCATCGACGTCGCCCACCAATTCGATCTCGCGCGGGTCGCCGCAGCCGAGGCCGAGGTCGTGGGCCAGGCGGATGAACTTGATATCCCTGAGCGGGTCGAACCCCATGAGCCTGGCGGCCACGGCATCGATGGCGACCTGGTCGGCGGAGGCCAGGATCACGTTTTTGACATGCGGCATCATGCAGCGCGGGCCGGGCCCGTCGCCGGCAAACGTGCCGTCCATCACCGCGAACACCCCGGAATGAATGGCCTTCTGGATCATCAGCAGGTCCACGAGCGTCTCGTGGATGACGGGGTGCGTCCAGTGGCGTTTCTCGTTCAGCAGGCCGCCGAACGCATTCTTCATGGCGCCGGTGGTGGTGGTGAAGACGTGGGTCTTGACGGTCGGCAGGTGGATGATGTTCTCGCCGATGAAACGCTTGGGGATCATGAACCCATCGGGGTATACCTGGTTCAGGCAGAGGAACTTGTCGGCCAGTTTCCCCACGGCGTCGCGGACGTTGATCCACGGCTCGTCGCCCTCATAGAGGTGGACATTCCGTAACCCGTGGGCCTTGACGACGTTCACCTGCTTGTTTTCGCGTTCGCCGAGATGGGCGTCGATGACCACGGTGCGGTTGTGGCAGGCGTGGATCAGCGCCGGGTCATAGCCGTCCCGTTTCAGGGCGCGGATGACGCCGTCCAGTTGCCAGGGGGTGGTGGAACTCCCCGGATAGAAGAAGTGCCAACTGATGTTCACCTTCAGCGCCGTGTCGCGATCGCGGGCAATCACGTTCTGGTAGCCTGCCAGGTTCATCAGCCGATGGTAGTCCTGCAACACGGTGGCGGGTGTTGTGCGGAGGATGGCGACCTTGGACTTGTTCATAAAGGGCATGATACGAATTGGTTTGGGAGCGGACAATCGGAATCCGCCGGGGCAGACACATATGGTTTCGAAAACTGAACCACCCGCTTCGCTGGAGGCACGGAAACACGGAGAAGACCCGGCGCTTGCTTTACTCCCTATCCTTTCTCCCGAGAAGCCGTTGCGCGAAGTTGGCACAGGGCATGGCCTCGATAGGCGCTCAACCAGCATCATAGAAGGCACGGCCCTGCGCCAAATTCGCGCAACACTGGTTTGTCGCGTGCACGGGGGCGCGATGAGGGAAAGCTCCTGAGTCTCCTCTTCGTGTTCTTCCTCCGTGCCTCAGTGCCTCCAGCGGAGCGGGTGGTTCAATTCGCGATGCTCTTTGGATGCGTCTGCCCTGCAGAATTTGCTTTCTCAATTCTGCGTTGGGTTTGGCGAGGTTCCGAGGATAGACAAAAGGGCGGCGAAAGCACTGCAAACGCGCGCGAGCCGCACGTCTGGCGCGCTTTTTCCCTTGCCGTTTCTGCGCAATAGGCTGATAATGAGCCCCATTATTTGAAGTAGAAAGTTCAGCGCAACGCAGTGGCCGAATACACCTTGGCCAGGCGGAGGGACAGGGGGCGTTGCGCTGGGCTAAAGTGTTGGTCTAACCCAACGCGGTGTTGTCCAATGGCAGTCAAGAAAGCGACTCAGATGAGCGAAGCCGACAGCTTCGCCCGTGGCGTGCGGTCGCCGGTCGGTTTTGAGGGACCTTTCCCTATGAACAAGCAGTATTACGCTTGGATTCTGGTCGCGGCCAGTTTGCTGGCGGCCTGCGTGCCTACAGGGGTACGGGCTGCGGGCGCCGTGCAGTCGCTGACCGGTCATGTACCGGCCGCCGTAGCGAGGCTGCAATCCAGCGGTCGACTTGCGGCCACAAACCGTTTGGCGTTGGCCATTTCATTGCCGCCACGTAATCCGGGAGCTTTGGCTGATTTGCTTCGGCGTCTTTACGACCCGTCAAGCCCGGATTACCGCCATTACCTGACTCCGGCGCAGTTCACGGAACGATTCGGGGCGACGGATCAGGACTATCGGGACGCCATCGCGTATGCACAGGCGCAGGGCTTCATCGTGACGGCCACACATCCTAACCGTCTAGTACTGGACGTGAGTGCAGCGGTTTCTGACATCGAACGCGCTTTCAGTGTGGTGATGCGCGTCTACCCGCATCCCCGGGAGAATCGTAACTTCTACGCGCCGGATGCCGAGCCGTCGCTTAACCTAACGACGACCATTCTCCACATAGGCGGGCTGGACAACTATGCGCTGCCGCATCCGCAGTTCACAAAGCGGCCCGCGGCGCTGACGGCACAGGTTACGCCTAACGTTGGTACGGGTTCCGGGCCGAGCGGCAATTACATGGGTCGTGACTTCCGCGCCGCGTACATGCCGGGTACCCCGCTTACCGGCGCGGGCCAGTCGGTCGGTCTGTTGCAGTTCGATGGATATGCCAATAGCGACATTACTTATTACGAGTCCCAGGCGAGCATTCCGAACATCCCCCTTGTAAACGTCCTCATCGATGGCGCCACGGGCGCTCCAAGCGGCAATGGGGGCGAGATCGAAGTGAGCCTGGACATCGAGATGGTGGCTTCCATGGCGCCGGGTGTTTCTAGCATCATTGTCTACATGGCACCCAACCCGAGTCCGTGGGTGGACCTTCTCAGTCGTATGGCCAACGACAACTTGGCCAAGCAACTCAGTTGCTCATGGGGTGGCGGGTTGTCTGATCCCGCGTGTGAAATCATTTTCGAGCAGATGGCCGCGCAGGGTCAGACCTTCTTCAATGCCACCGGGGATTCGTGCGCGTTCACCGACGTGATCGAATTTCCCTCGGACTCGCCGAACGTCACTCAGGTCGGGGGCACGACGCTGACGACCAGCGGCCCCGGCGGACCGTGGGTATCGGAGAAGGTTTGGAATTGGGGCGGCGGCAGTGGCAGTTCCGGTGGCATCAGCACCTACTACACTATCCCGAGCTGGCAGCAGGGCGTCAGCATGGCTTCGAATCAAGGCTCGATAGTGATGCGAAACGTGCCGGACGTTGCCCTGACCGCAGACAACGTGTACGTTCGGGCCGACGGGGCTGACCAGTTGGGAACCGGCGGAACCAGTTGTGCTGCGCCGCTATGGGCCGGAGTCACGGCGCTCGCCAACCAAGAGGCTGCGGCGGACGGGCTTCCACCGCTCGGTTTCCTCAATCCAACTCTCTATGCGATCGGCAAGGGCGCGAACTATACCGCCGCTTTCCATGACACGACGACGGGTGACAATACAAGCCCCACCAGTCCCGGCAAGTTCTTCGCCGTGACCGGGTACGACCTTTGCACGGGGTGGGGCACGCCAAAGGGGCAGAATGCCATTCGATCCATTGTGTTCGCCGGCGATTGGACTACGCCGACGGGTACGTTTGTCGTGAATGGAGCGCCCGGAGTGCCTCCATACCTGCCGTCGAACACGGTCTACACGGTCTTCAATCCGACGACCAATGATCTTGTTTGGAACATGAGCTACAGCCAGCCCTGGCTGCAGATCAGTCCGACGCAGGTAACCGTCACGGCCCATGCCAGCGCCGCGGTCACCGCCACGGTGGATCAGGTCGCAGCCACGGCACTCGCGGCTGGCACATACGTCGACACGGTGGGTTTCACGAACAGTGCGGGCCTGGGTTGCGGTACGCGCCAGGTGGTGCTGCGTATCGGCAGAAACTATAGCCTGCAAGGTGCGGACTATGCGTGGATCGACCCTGTCGCGAACGGGCACACGGCGCTGAACAGCGCCAGCGGAAACAACGGTCCTTACGCGCTTCCCTTTGACTTTTTGTTTTACGACGCCACGAATCGGTCGATCTATGTCTCTGCCTTTGGCCTGCTCGGCTTCGACGCATCTTCAGGGGCGGCCACCGGTGACAATGCGGCGGTACCGGATCCGGCATCGCCCAACGCCATCGTCTGCCCATTATGGGATGATCTCGATCTGAGTGCGGCGTCAGCCGCGGTATACATGGGTATCCAAGGCACGGCGCCAAACCGCAAAGTCGTGGTTACTTGGATGAATGCCCGGCACGCGTCGGATTCGAGCGCTTTGTACAACTTCCAGGCAATCCTGCAGGAAGGCGTCTCTCTGCCCGGGATCAACAACGACATCGTGTTCAACTATAAGGACGTTGCCGAGAATAGTGTGTCAGTTGGGTCCGGCCAGTCCGCCACCATCGGCATCGAAGATCAACTCGGCACACTGGGCAAACGCTATTCGTACAATGGCGAGAACTGGTTGGCCAATGGGCGAGCGCTTCGGTTCACCCAGGATCCGCAGACCTCTACCAACCCGCCCGTGGGCCAGATTCAGGTTCTCGGAAAGACGGGCTCGAGCGTGGCGTTTGAGATCACGTTCAGTGAGCCGGTCACCGGACTGGACTCCAGCGGTCTTGTCCTTGTCAACACGGTCCCTGGCGCTACCCTTGGCGCGATCGCCGGCGGGGGCTTCCGTTATTTGGTTAGCGTGGACAACGTGGCGGGTTTGGGCGCGATCCAGCTCTCCGTGCGAACGGGCGCCGTCCAGGATTACAACGGCAATCCGAACGCTTTTTTCGGGCCCGCCGTCTTCACAATGCCTTTGCAGGGCGTGAACTTCCAGGATGACATGGAGCGTGGACCGGGTGCATGGCTGGCGTCCACCCAGCAGCCTATCCAAGTCGTCACAGCCGCCTGGCAATGGGGCGTTCCGACCTACTCGTTGGGCCCCACCAATACGCCTAGCGGATCCAGTTGCTGGGGTACGGTTCTCGATGGAGTCTATTCGAATTCCATGGACGCGTGGCTCCAGATGGCGCCGATGGCGGTTGGAGCCAGCCCGACGGTGGGGTTCAAAGTATGGTACGATTTCGACGTCTTGGATTACGGCTACGTCGAGGTGAACTGCGGGTCAGGTTGGATCAACGTGACTCCGTCAGACGCCTTCAGTGGAACCTCAGGCGGTTGGGTGCCCGTGCAGGTCGCGTTGGACGACAGCTTCTACGGCAACCGAACGATCCGAGTTCGGTTCCGGGCCACGAGCACAAGCGGCAGTTCGGGGACGCATGCCGGCATGTATGTCGACGACGTCGTTGTGACGAGTTACAAGGCCCCCGGGATCTGGGTAGTGGGGTACACGCCGACCAACGGATCGCCTGGTATAACCGCTTCGATCTGGTTCACGGCCTACAATTCGACCACCCAGAATCTGACCGGCGTCACGGGGACAATCGGCAGTCCCGATCCGGGCGTCTCATTTGCCGGATCGCAGGTCGTCAATTATGGCACTATGGCCGCGGGCGCCATCGCGACCGGTCAACCGCCTTCATCCGTCGTTCTCGGGGCGCCGGGCAACTTTGCGGCGTCAACGGTGCAGTTGTTCCACTCGGTGACATTGGCGGGAATCGCGCCGTCGCAGGATGTCCTGCCCTTCACGATCGACGGGCTGGTATTCCCCCCAGCGACCAACCTGCTCACCGTCAGGGCCAGCGGCGGCGTCGTGAACTGGCTGGGCCAGCCGTTGCTTGGGAACGGGGGGCCGGCCGCCTGTTTGTTCCAGGTATTGTATGCAGGGGCCAACGGTATCCCAGACGCTCCGACGGCCGCGGGGCAGGCCACCGGCGATGATCGCATCCTGTTCAGCTATGACACGCACCAGCCGTGGGGACGCTTTGGCGAGGGCGCGGCCGTGCCCCCCGATCAGGGAATGTTCGTTAAGACGTTTCTGTACGGACTGCCATCCAATGCGGTCGTCTTCGTGAGGGCTTGGGATGCGGCGTCGTTCGATCAGGCGGTGGCATACGGCGATTCCTCACAGATCACCCTGCGCGGCCAGGCCGCGCAGTCGGTGGACTTCGGTTCGTGGATCGTGAACAAGCCGTCCAACTACAGCAAGGACAGCAACGGCGATTCCATCCCCGATGGCTGGTGCGTGTTGCACGGGCTTGATCCGCGCCAGCCGGTTCAGAAGCTCCCCACGGCGGTTACGGCGGCGGCCGCGGTCACGGACTGCAGCTATCCGAATCGTGTTGCCGTGAGTAGCAATTTCGTCTTCATTGCCGACACCGGGAATAACCGGGTCCAGGTGTGGGACCGCATGCTGACGAACCGGATGTCGGTCTTCGGATCTCCGTCCGCTGCGGAATTCAGCAGCCCGAGCGGGATCGCGGTGAGTCCTGACGGCACGCGCGTGGCCGTGGCCGACACCCTCAATAAGCGTGTCCGCATGTTCGCGATCAACCCGGTCAGTGGGACGCTGGCGCCCCTTTACTCATTCGGTTCGAACGGGACGGACAATGCGCAGTTCAATGCGCCGATGGCCGTTGGTTTTGGCCCCACCGGGGATCTCTATGTGGCCGACAGCAAGGCTGTCGGCTTGGGAAACAATCGTGTTCAGGTTTTCGGCGCTGTGAACGGTGCCTTCCAACAGGCTTTCGGTTCGGCGGGTTCCGGGAACGGTCAGTTTGGCCGCGCGCTTGGGGTGGGGGTGGGCAGTGACGGAACCCTCTACGAGGCGGACGGTCCCAACAACCGGGTGCAGGCATTCGTGGGAGGATCCGCATTTGCGTGGGCCTATGGCTCGAGCGGCTCCTCGACCGGGCAGTTCAACTGGGTGTGGGACGTTCAGCCGGGCCTTGGTCCCCTCTTGTATGTCACCGATATGAACAACAATCGTGTTCAGATCCTGATGCGCACGGGCGGCGTTGCCGTCTATGTGGGCGCCATTACGAACAGCGGGTCAATGGGCAGGTTCAATCTGCCGCGTAGCGCGGTCCCCGCACCGGACGGCGACGTGCTTTATGTCGCTGATACCTACAACAGCCGCGTGCTCCGGCTCAAAGTCACGCTGGATTCGGATGGCAATGGCATCGATGACGCGTGGGAGCTGTACTATTTCGGCACGATCGGCATTGATCCCAATGCCGATCCGGACGGCGATGGCGTCTCGAACATCGGCGAGTATCGTGCCGGAACCGATCCGCTCAATCCCGATAGCAACGGCAACGGCGTTTACGACGGCGCCGAGTTGGCCGCCGGTTCGGACCCGAACGCGTTGGGAGGTCCGATTACCGTGAGAATCGAGAGCCTGTCGCTTATCCCGCCGGTGGTGAGTTGGTTGGCGGATTCCGGCGATGTCTGCCGCGTGCAGTGGTCGACGAACCTTTTGGGAACGAACTGGATCGATACAACGACTGTCACGTCGACGTTTCGTGGCGTGACGAACAATGTTTTCTCGGCGACGAACAGGATCCAGTTCCTGCGCGTGAAGAAGATTGCTCCATAGGCGTGGAATGTGTATAATCGTCACTTGGGACTGCCAGTGAAAGAAGACACAAGAGGTTATAGTCGTGTAGCGCTCCACGCGGCCGTACGTCTGGCCGCTGTAGGAGCGTTGTGCGGCTTGGTTGCGTGCTCACGCAAGGAACAACCCCAGAAGCCCGCCCAGCCGGCGGGTCAGGTCCCGGTGGCCGTTCAGCAACCGCCGCACCGGGAGTCCGCGACTAATGCGGCACTACCGGCCGTCACCCAACCTGCCGCGCAGCCCATGGTTGTCCGTCCCGAAAGGATACCGGCGAGTCGAATGGGGCATCCTTCGGGCACGCCTCCGAAAATGGACGTCAGCACGCCGGAACGCAAGGCCGCCGTGCGTTCCGCCCAGAAGGAATTCGCCCTGAAAGCGATCGACCTGATGATGGCGCGGAAAGGGCAGGAGCAGGCGGCGGCCGAGAAGAACGTGGTCAAGGCCGAATTTGAAGCGCGTGAAAAAGATCCCGCCGTGCGGTCGGCTTACGAAGCGTGGGACCAGGCCCGCGCGGCCTACGAATCCGCGTGCGATACGGCGATCACCGGGCACTCCGATTTGAGCCGCCAGGCGGCAGCGTTGAGAGCCAGCGTGGACCGGGACGTCGCCGTTGAGGAGAGCGGGCAGACTGCCGACACGAACGCGATTACCCGGACGTTGCAGCAGCTTACCGAGGTGACCAAGGCGCTGAGTGAGCTCGAGCGGAAGGCCATCTACGAGCAGCCGCAGCCCGAGGTCAAGCAGGCCCATGAAGCCGTGACCGCCGCCTATGCGACCTATCGGCAGTCATTGGACGCCAACGCAACTTACAAGAGTGAGATGGGGAAACGAGCAGCCGTTCGGTCGGAGTATACAAATCTGGTCACGCGCCAGGGTGAGATCTCGTCGGAGAACTAGCATGAATAAAGTCAATGCGTTACTCGCATCGTGTCGGAAGGCGCCCCGGTTCGCGGTAGCCGCAGCCATCGCTGCCGTGGTCTGGGGGGCAACACTCACCGCCCAGGCGCAGGATCTGATCGTCCGTGCACACCCGATCGGGCAGCCTGGGATTGCCCTGGGTACGCCCCTGGATCTATCAGTGCCGGCTTCCAGCAATGTCACGGTGTCGGCGTCACAACTGGCGGTGTCTGCCAACTATCAATTCGCGTACTGGGTTCTGGAAACGAACTGTACGCTGAGGGCGGGTACCACCAACGATCCCACCGTGTTCCTGAGCTGCGTCACCAATAATTTGTCTCTCTTGACGGCCTACTTCTTTGACGTCCGCCCGAAGCTGACGATTCAAATCAATCCGCCCGGCGCAGGCTTCACGGTGCCGGCGGCAGGTACCTACACGCAGAATTTGGCCGACGTTGTTTCGGTCCTCGCGAACGCGAACAGCACCTACTCGTTCGTCGGTTGGACGGGGGCCGCGGTTTCGCCTGCTAATCCCGTAAGCGTGTCCATGAACGGCTCGGACAAGACCCTGGTTGCCAACTTCGGGAAGTCCTGGACGATTTCCCAGTTCTTTTACAACGGGTACGCGGTGCCGGGACCGTTCAAGACGAACGCTCCTGACGGGGCGAACGTCACGGTGACCGTCCCGGTCCCGGTGGGGCCCGGTCCCGGCGGCTCCCGTTATCGGTGCAACGGCTATTCCGGCGGCGTCAACATCAACCCCACGGCCATTGTCCAACCACACCAATTCTCTGCGAGCATCACGCCTATCACGGCTGATGTGCAGTTGACTTGGCAATGGGTCAATCAGTTCCCGATCTCGGTCATCCCGCCGACCAACGGCACGGCCATCATTATTGAGAGCAGCACGCCGGGCGACGGCGACCCGAACGACTCGTGGGTTGACGCCAACACGACGATCATAATCAACTTGCAGCCTACCGATCCGGCGGCGTTCCAGCCGGATTACTGTCTGGTCGGAACCAACAAGTTGTACCCGGACATCAACGGCGATGTGTACCCGGCGCCAGTCGTCAGCGCGATCACTGTACGGCCGTATTTCAAGGCGATTTCGGCGCCGTTGCTGCCGGCTTGGTTCACGACGATGTGGGGCCTGCAGGCGGGTACCGCGGGCAGTGGCCCCGCCGACGATCCCGACCGGGATGGCCTCAACAACAGCCAGGAGGCCATGTTGTCCGCTACGAACAAGGGATTGTATTTCAACCCTCTCAATGCCGATACCGACGGCGACGGCATGGATGACGGCTACGAGACCGGATCTATCGATCCCGCGCAATCGAATCAACAGGCCGGTGTCGTGGTGAACTTTACGCCGGCGGCTTTGGACAACGGCAACGCGGTCGTCGATAAGGGCCCGGCTGGTAATCCGGACGGCGACTACCACTGGAGCACAACCGACGGATACCAGCGCAAGGATCAGCCCCTGGTCAACATGGAAGAGTACAAGGGGCCCGATGGCCTTCTGCCCAGTTACATTACGCTGAATAATGGCGATGCGGGATATCCCATGCCCAACAATCCCAACCACCCCGCCGTCACGGTCATGGTCACCAACGTATTCGAAACAGGCGACCAGAGTAAGGCTAACGCGGTCGATACGGATAAGGACACGATGGACGACGGTTTCGAGTACTCGTGGGATCGTTGGCAGCAGGCGTACAGCGTCAGTAACGAAGTCTTTCTGCTCGGCGTGACCAACGGCGTTGCGGTCTACTACACGAACACCGTGCGGCGCTGGGACGGCGTCACGAACGCCACCCGGGTATTCAACCCGAAGACCGTGTATGTCAACGATGGTGGCCCCGACATGGACATCCTTTACGACTACGGGACCGCCAAGGTTTCGCAGCACTACTTTGACGCGGTCCGCGAATACAGTGTCTGGAAGCCCAATGCCTTGTCGGTCGGCGTCGCCGGCGCGCCTAACAGCATCGTCATGACCGATCCGCCGAATGCCGATCCGAACCCCCAGCGGAGTTCGAACCCGTTCCTCTGGGATGTGGATCAGGACGGATTGCCCGACGGTTATGAAGTCGTCTTCGGCTACGATCCCTGGGCAGCCCGCACGCCCGGGCACGTGCGCATGGACGGGGACGACAATCCCGATGACGACTGGATGGCGAATCTCGGCACCAACAATCTCGCGCTGCACAACCACGAGGTGTACGTCGCGACCAACTTCGACCCGCGCACGGCTTGGGCTCAGGTCTACCCGGATCCGGGGCATATGCCGGGGCCCGGGGTCGCCCCGGCGCCGAACACCAAGCGCTACTCCAATATCGATGAATTGCGCGGCCCGAACGGTCTCATCATGACGATTCCCTCAGGGCCCCTGGCGGATGACGCGACGCATCCCTTCAGCCCCGATTCCGATAATGACGGCATCTGGGATGGGTGGGAGAACTACATCGGCCTGAACGCCAGCGATCCTCTGGACGCGGGCCTCGACGCCGATGGCGACACACTTTCGAACTTCGCCGAGTTCCAGAGCTTCGTTACGTCCAGTACGAATCGGCAGGCCCTTGTTCCGGTTCAGGGGTGGATGAACAAGATATTCCCGACTGACATCTCGAACGGTGACACCGATGGCGACCAAGTCAAAGATGCCACCGAGAAGAGCACCTTCAGCGGAGGTGGTGCGGTCGTTACCAACGATGTCCTGATGACTGCCCCGGATGGCAGCATTACCGAGACCCAGATCGTCTTCACCGCAGGCACGTGGAACGGCCACGCTTATACGGGCGGCGGCTTGAATCCGACGTGCAGCGACACGGATGGCGATACCATGCCGGATCCGTTCGAGGCGTGCTATCCCGGCGGCAGCGGCCTTGACGGCACGCTGGGTGACACGTTCAACGACCCGGACCACGACAAACTGCCGAACTACCTGGAGTACTATTCAGCCTCCGTCTATCACTGGCAGTACGATGTTTGGACGCCGGGCAAGCCATCCTACGACAGTACGGACTTCTATGGCGGTCCGAATGGAACCCCCAAGTTATGGGACTGGTCGCAACTCATATACAACCCCTTGGCTGCCGGCGCCGCAATCGGCCGGTGGGGCTACGTCTGCGCCAACCCGAATTTGGTGGATTCGGATTCGGATGGGATGGACGACTACTATGAGATATACCATGGCCTGAATCCGACCTATGGCGTGTGGGATCTGGTCCTGTCGCGCGACTTCAATGGAGCCTTCCCAATCGGTGTCTTCAGTCCCCTTATCGGCGATCCCCGCACGGAGCCTTACGTCAACGGGAGCCCGTTCATGGACTCTGATGGCGACGGCTTGCCGAACTCGGAAGAAGGGGTCAACCTGATCGATCCCGTGTCATCGCCCCAGTATCACACCTGTCCGTCGCCCCTCTGGCTCAAGGACAAAGGCTTCAACGAGAGTTACGTGAATCTGTATTATTCGGTCAACCCATTCGGGTTCTGGCCGTGGTCTGGCATCCTGCCGCCACCCACATATGCCTACGACTTCGAGTCTGTTGAAGGCTTCGATACGGACGGCGACGCCTTTAGCGATCGTCAGGAGTTGCAGGCAACGCAGACGGACCCCCTGTCGCCCGAGCATCCCATCAAGCGGCGGGCGCTGTACCTGCCGCCTGGGCTCTCCTCCTATGCCCGGACTTGCTACCCCTACACCTATCTGCAGGGCGAGGTCTTCCGTTCATTCACCGTTGAAGCCTGGGTTCGCCCGATTAACCCGGCTTCCGGCCAGGAACAGATCGTGGTTGAGCGTCCCATGAACGTTCCCATCGGAAACCCGATGTACCTGAGTGCCGGCATTCGCGTGAATTTCAGGTTAGGCGTGGACCCGGCTGGCCTGCCCTATGTTGCCTATCATGGGCAGGGCCAGGAAGCCGTCTTCTACCAGGCCAAGGCCCCAGCGGCGGCGCGGTTGCCCTCCAACGACTGGACGCACCTGTGCGGTACTTATCAGGTGCCTTCCAATACCGACCCGAATCAGCGGGGTGCCCTGATCCTCTATGTCAATGGCCAGATGGCCGCCCAGACGAATCCTGACGAGTTGCCGGCCATTTCCCGCTTCGGCAACGGTAACACCGCTCCTTACTTCTACCTCGGGGGGCCCATCATGGTGGGGGCTGCGGATCTGAATCCGGACGGCGACATGGACGCGACAACGATAATCCCGACATCGCCTGTTCCCGCCAACTTCTTTAAGGGGTGGATCGACGAAGTGCGCATCTGGGACGGCGCCCGGTCGCAGTCTGAAGTCGTCAGCGCCATGACGAAACGCATGAAACAGGCAGACGTTCTTTCCGGTGGCGGCAACGCGGTTCCGATGTATCTCTACAGCTTCGATGCGCTGCCCGATCCCAAGCATTCCCCCACTGCACCGGCGGGACTCGGGTTTGACGTGACCGGGAATTCCATTTTCCCGGCTACCTGGACTGGCGTGGGCTTCTGGGCCACGGAACTGTCGCGCTCCCAGGTGTATGCCGGATCGTCCGGCGGCGACCCCCGCTTCGTGCCGTGGATCTGGAATACCGTGGCGCACCTTCCAGTCGTGCCGCCGGTCGATATCGGCGACCCGGCTGCCGTGATAACCGTGATGAATGGAACGAACATCGTCAGCCAAACCGTGCCGTTCGCCAACACGACCAACCCGTACCGGGATACCTATACCACGGCTCCGGCCAAGCCTTTCGAGATCTTCACGTCATTTGACGACCTTCTGCCGTCAGGGTATGCGGCCGCGGATGAAGACATCCCCATGTGGGACGGCGGCGGCATCCCGTCCAGCCAACCGTTCAGCTCCGCCGGCGACGGAATCCCCGACGCTTGGAGAGAGGCCCACGGGATGGATCCGCTCAATCCGACGGGCATCAGCGCGCCGACGGCCGATCCCGATAGCGACGGACTCAACAACTTCTACGAGTACCTTAGCGGGACCGATCCCAAGAGCGTCATCTCCACCGCGAGCGGGATCCCGGATGGCGATCTCGATGCGGATGGCGACGGGCTGAGCAACATTCAGGAGCAGAATCTCGGCACCATGCCGAACATGAAGGATACGGATGATGACGGCTTGACCGACTGGGAAGAGGCGAACGGTGCGGTTGACCCCACGTGGGTTCGCCCGGCCACCAGCCCGCTACCGGTCAATTCGACCGATCCGCTCAATCCGCTTTCGCCCGCGATTCCGCGGTCGGTCTACCTCAACGGTAATGCGCGCCTGAAAGTTCCGCCCAGCGACAAACTCATGAATCGCGACTGGACGGTTGAGACATGGGTCAAGCCCGAGGCCGTTACGAACATCACTGGCGGCGTGCTGGTGAGTCGTTTTGTCCAGGGCCTGACGTCCGCGGACTACGCGATCAACTACGAGGTCGGCCTGGAGACGAACAATACGGTGGCGCCGTCTGTCGTCGTTTCGACGAACGCGGGCGTGGTCACCACGAACGTTGTCGGCACCTTGCGGCCGTATGTCCGCTACCTGGTATCGACCAACGGCACACCGAAGGAAACCCGGGTGGACGGTCTCGCCGCGACCGAACACTTCACCGGCCTCCAGCAGGTGACGATCCCGATCGGCGCCTGGACTCATGTGGCCGGTCTGTACAACAGCGCGTCCAACGTCCTTGCGCTGTACGTGAACGGGAAACTGGCCAGTTACCGGACGGATGGCGCCAACCTGCCGCCGCTCGTCTACGGCTACGTCTCGAGCCACCGTGACGACGAGGTCACGATCGGCGCGTCCCGGTCGACGGGTCCCGTGACCAACGGCTACCGCGGCTGGCTGGACGAAGTCCGGATCTGGGCCGGTGCGAGGTCGGATACCGATATCTTCAACAATTACAATGGGCCGCTGCAGTCCGGGGCCGGCCAAACGACCGCGGGCAAGGCGTACACGGAGCTGGCGCCCTCTGAGCAGTCGCAGGCGGACACCCTGCTGGCCAAGGCGCAGAGCCTGGCAGCCGCGGGCGGCAACAAGTACACGGTCAAGTACAGTCCTGTCTTGCTGCGTCCCATGAGCCACTTGTGCGGCCTGAAGAACAATCCGGGCGACTTCCCGCCGCCGGACCTGGCCCATATTGCGCCGGCCAGTGCCGTGCCGGTGGGGTTGCCGGCGACCTTCAGTTGGCTGGCCAAGAACGACGTCACGCCGATCAAAGACCAGGGCCAGTGCGGATCCTGCTGGGCGTTTGCCACGGTGGGTGCGTTTGAATGCGCGCTCAAGATCGCCACCGGTCAGGACTACGACCTGTCCGAGCAGTACTTGGTATCCTGCAATAAGGACGGTTGGAGCTGCAACGGAGGCCTGACGGCTCACAAGTATCACTTCGATACACCAGCGGCTGACGGCAAGTTTGGCGCCGTATACGAATCGGACGACCCGTACAAGGCCGACGACACCCTCGCCTGCGGCGGTCCTTACAACCGGCCGTTCGTCCTGAAGGACTGGGCCTTCATTGGAACGGGTGACGACGATCTGTCCATCCCGGATGCGAAGATCAAGCAGGCCATCTTCGATCATGGCCCTGTGCAGTGCGCCATCTACGTGGGCCCGGCGTTTCAGGCCTATGCCGGCGGCATCTTTAACACCAGCGAGCCGAGTCCGACCGGTTATGGCAATCACTCGATCCTGCTCGTGGGGTGGAACGATACGGAAGGCTACTGGATCCTGCGCAATCAGTGGGGCACGGGCTGGGGCGAGAACGGCTACATGCGGATCGCCTACGGCACTTCCGGCGTCGGCCAGGGCGCTTCTTACGTGGATTACAGTGCGGCGACGGCCTTCTCCGGTAAACTCGCTGAATTCCGCTTCGACGACGGCGGCATCACGGCCCAGGACTTCCAGGTGCCCAAAGACTGGCTGAATAATTGGTCCTCGGCCGCCGTGCTCGACGGCGCGCGGTTCGAGACGAATTCTGTAAACGTGGCGCCGCTCGACAAGGATACCGATGGCGACGGGTTGCCCGACTGGTGGGAAATGGCTTACGGGTTGAACCCCTACGATGCCACTGGCGACAATGGCGGCAACGGGGACCCGGATGGCGACGGCTTGTGCAACGCGGCGGAATACAAGGCGGGCACCGATCCGCTGCGGTTTGACACCCGAAAGAGCGGTGCGTCCGACTTCTATGCCTGGGACTCCATTCAGACGAATGAACTGTACCGCTATCGCATCTACGGCGAGCTCTACACGGATCACGACGGCATGGACGACTGGTGGGAGCAGATGCATGGCCTGGACCCGCGGCTCTATGACGCCCAACTCGATCCCGACCAGGATGGCTGGTCGAACGTGTCGGAATTCCAGGATGCGACGGATCCCCAAGACAGCACGAGCTACCCGGTACCGTCCGTAACGTTCAACATGAAGTATGTCGGGCTCAATGGCCCGGGCAACCTCATCATCAATGCCTACAGTTCAGCGTCGATGGACGGGCCGCCCGATGCCACCTATGACTTGGCAGGCCTGCCGTTTGTCCAGGTGACCGCCGAGCAGTTGTTGCCCGGTCTCGCCGGCGCGCTGGCGTTCGGGAACGTAGTGCCCGGATCGCTTACGATCACGGTTACGGGCGTAGGCGCTGGGATGTTTATCGACAACGGTTCCGGGATACTGGTGGGGACAGTCGCGGGAACCGCCGGGACCATCGACTACGTCACGGGCGGCTACACGCTGGTTATGCCCATTCCGCCGGTCACCCTTACGGCGACCTATCGGTATCGAAGTGGGGCGGCGACCTACCCCATGAGCCTGACATTTGCGAAGGCTAAGACGGGGTATCTCAAGGAGGGGAACGCGTGGTTCTTCGCCTTCATCGACCGCAATGGCAATCGGTCATGGGACCCAGGCGAACCCGCCGGCGTGGCCCAGTACCAGCCGATCGACGTGCGGCGCGGCGCGTTCACGGTGACCATCGGTCTCACCGACATGTTGCCCGGTTATCAGCGGTTCGCCTGGACGGCTCAGCCCGGCCAGACCGTCTATCCGGTCCAGATTACTGACCAGAGCAGGTCGGGACTGCTCTTGGCCAGTTTTTCCATTCGGGCGCCGCGCACGTGGTTGGATGAACAAGACTACCGGCTAGCGGGTTTGTTCGGCTTGCCATTCACGAGCCTCGGCATCACGGTCTTGGGGAGCGATGGCGTGACGACGATCGCGACGAATTTCTTTGACACGGCGTACTATTCCGCGAGTCCGGCAACACCGACCTGCGTGACGCCGGCAGGCGCGCCATTGCACTATGCGATGAACGAGTTCGTGTGGAACATGGATACCAACGCGACTCGATTCGAATTGGTGATCAAGTCGGGTTCCACCGCGGGCGCGACAGTGTTGGACGTCACCGACGTACCGACGTTCCGGGAGGCGGACGGGACCACCCACTACAGGCTGCCGATCTATGCGGGCGACGGTGCCTTCACGAATGGCGTGTACTACTGGCAGGTGAAGAGCCTGAACCCGCGGGCCAACAGCGCATTCTCCGCATGGAGTGCATTCTCTGTGGATTTGACCGACCAACCGCAGGGGCCGTGGTCGATCCAAGGCAACGTGGTCTATCCTGGCAAGGTGACGAACGCGAACTGGATTGTGCAGGCGTACCTGTCGGCCGGGTTCGGCGGCGCGCCGGCGGCTCAAGTCACGGTAAAGAATGTCGTCACGACGAACGCCTGGCCGTTGAACCGGATGCACTACGCCTTGCAGGGACTGCCGCGAGGCACCTACTACGTGCGGGCATTCCTGGATCAGAACGGCAACGGCACGAAGGACGTTTGGGAGACCGCCGGTTTCCTGTCGTCGAGCTCGATCTATCAGCCCACCAGCGTGGACCTGCCGGCGAGCGCATCGTCAAAGGACGTCTACGTGATGTTCGCCGACACTGACAACGACAAGCTGGCCGACGACTGGGAATACCAATACTACGGGAATCTGACCGCGGCAGGGCCCGGGCCGTTGCGCGGCTACACCGTGTCGGCGTCTTCTACCAACATCAATGTCTATGAGTGCTACGCGAAAGCGCCGCTGAACATGAGCCCGATCAATCCCAATGTGGCGGGCGCTGACGGTCTTCCGCTGAGGCTGAAGGATGCCTTGGGCTTGGATGTATGGAGCGTCAATATCTTCCGGATCTCCGATATGCGGACGGATGCGGCGGGTCGTGCCCAGGTCTCCTGGCCGGCTCTGTCGAGCGCCGGCGTAATGGCCCTCGGCACGGGCAGCGCGGCCAGCATTGCCGGGACCGGCATGACATTGCACTACCAGCTCCAGTTCACCGACGATCTCGTTACGTGGCAGGATGTGCCGGCTCAGGGTTCGGTCAGCTATGATGCGGTCACCCGACTGCTCCGGTTCACCGATGTGCCTGCGGGCCCAATGCGCCACTACTACCGGTATCGCGTCTGGTGGGAGTAAGACGTGATTCGAAGTGAACGGTGAGCGGTGAACAGTAAACAGTGAACAGATTACTGTTTACTGTTCACTGAGTTCCCATTCTCATTGACGGTTGGTCGTCTGTTTTCGTAACGTGACGCCCAACTCAAGAACAAGAGGCAAATAGCTATGAGATCGTTCTATCGCAATGCTCTGGTGATGGTCCTCGGCGCAGGGATGATCGGTTGCGAGTGGCAAGGCGGGTCGGGGGGCAATGATGCAAGCCAATCTACCGGTGCGGCGAATTTCTCAGGCACCTACACAGCCGCGGGCGGCTTCGTGGTGTCGCTGTCATCCGCATCCAGCAGCACGAGCACTGTCAACACGGTTGAGCAGATCGGCACAGGTACCGGTCCCGCCGGCAAGCATTTCCAAGGCACGCTGAGCCACACGCCGGTCGCCGCGGGCAGCGTCAATGTGTCATGGGGCGGCGGCAGCGTTGCGGATTCGAACGGGAAACTCACGGGGAGTTTGACCAGTAGCGGCACCATCAATTACAACACCGGCTTCATCGACATAACTACGGACCCGGCTCCAGCCGCTGGCGCGCCCGTGAACGTCTCGTATAGCTTTCTCTCTACCAGTGCGGCCGGCGATAACTCTGGTATCACGAGTTTCAACGTGCAGCAGGAAGGCCAGCAGATCACGATCATTGACAATAACGGCAAGTCGTACAGCGGGACCATGGGCGCGTCGCGCACTGGCAGCGGTGCCGCGCTTGCGGCTGCGGCCGCGGGTGACGAGGTCACTTCGGAATTTTCGGCCAGCGGGGTGAACGCGTCCGGCACTCACGTGAACCTGGTGGGTACGTTCCAAGCCACGGTCTCCGGGGCGGCGCCGTCTATCATCCTCACGAATCGGAAGATCACGGGGACTTGGATTGAGGATGGAGGCCATACGGCTGGCATCAACGGCACGGCGAATTAACCGGTTTCCGGCCGAGCGCAACGTCACACGGCCGTGACAGGTTCGGGGTCAGGTTCTGGCGGTTGGCCGGCCTGACCCCGTGCGGTTTTCGGGCCGGTCTTTCGGATATATCTAGAGCTCATCCGAAAACCTATCTGCCGCTTGTGGGAGCGGCGCGGCTTCCCGCGCCGGCCGGAGCCGGAAGCGGCTCCGCTCCGTGTGGCATAGAGGTCTTCGGGCAGAGAGAGGCGTACGACAGTCTATGAATGGTCTCAAGAGAGCGGATGCTACTCCACGAGGGCGGCGATGGGTGGCTGTGTTGATCGTTGTCGCCGTTGCGGCCCTTGTCGGCGTGTGGGCTGTCCGACACGACAAGGCGGGCACCGAAGGCATCGGCGGTATCGGCTTGGCTAGCGCTGTCGCCGCAACCGCACCCGAGAGTGCGACCAACCGCTTGCCGGACGATCCCAAGTCATCCCAGTGGCTGAAGCCGGCGACACAAGCGGCGCTGCCGCCAGTTACCAAGCCCGACAGCGTTGTGTCCGCTCCGCCCGGCGTGCCACAGCCGGCGGCCGCCCCGAATGTGAGTTCCGGCGTTCCGCCAATCACGGCCGGCGCCGGTCTGTCGGCTGCGCAGCTTGCGGAAGAAGGTGACCGTCTTGCAGCCGCTGAGCGGAAGGACAAGGCGCGGGAGTCTTACCTGGCCGCCCTGGCGGCGGCGCCCCCGGAATCGCTGCGGGCCAAGCTGGAAGAGAAGCTCGGTCTGCTCAACGTCGAACTCGTCACGCATCCCTGGCCCATGCCGGAGAAGCAGGATTGTGTTGTGCGCGAAGGCGATTCCATAAAGGCGCTTGCCCGCAAGTACGGCACCACGGTGGAACTGATCGTCAAGGCGAATGAGTTGAAACGGCCGGACGTGATCCGTCCGGGGCAGAGGATCAAGGTTTTCGGCGCCAAGATGGAAATCAGGGTCAGCAAGGGTCGCAACGATTTACTCCTGACGGCTGGCGGCCGTTTCTTCAAGCGCTACCGCGTGGGAACGGGCCGTTACGACAAGACACCCGTGGGCACCTTCGTGATCAGCGAGCGGATTCCAGAACCGCCCTGGTGGCGCGACGACGGCAAGATCGTCCCGTTCGGGGATAAGGACAACATCCTGGGCACTCGTTGGATGGCGATCAAGGCAACGGGCAATACGCCCGAGATCAAGGGCTATGGCATTCACGGGACGTGGGACAACGCGTCGATAGGCAAGGCAGAAAGCGCCGGCTGCATCCGCCTGAGCAACGCGGATGTCGAGGAACTGTTCCAACTCGTGCCCGTTGGGACGCCCGTTTCAATCGAAGAATAAGATCCTGAACCCTGAACCCTCTTCCCCACTCCTATGCACCCATACAGAACTCACAACTGTGGCCAGCTTCGTGAACAAGACGTCGGTACCGAGGTTCGTCTCGGCGGCTGGGTATTTCGAAAACGCGATCACGGTCAACTGCTGTTCATCGACCTGCGCGACCACTATGGCGTCACGCAGGTTGTGATCTATCCCGATCACAGCTTTTTCGAGGCGTGTCAAAAACTGCATTCCGAGAGCGTGATTATCGTCACTGGCAAGGTCGTCGCCCGCACGCCGGATACGGTCAATCCTTCGCTGCCCACCGGCACGGTGGAGGTCGCGGCCGACGAGTTGATCATCGAAAGCGCCGCGGAACCGTTGCCGTTCCAGATCAACGTGGACGGGGACGGAACCGAGGATATGCGCCTGCGGTATCGTTTCCTCGACCTGCGGCGGGAAGCCCTGCACCGGAACATCCTCCTTCGCTCCCAGGTGATTTCCAGCCTCCGCCGCCGCATGACCGGGCACGGCTTCACGGAGTTCCAGACGCCGATCCTGACGAGCAGTTCGCCCGAAGGCGCGCGGGACTACCTCGTACCCAGTCGCGTGCATCCGGGCCGTTTCTACGCGCTCCCGCAGGCGCCGCAGCAGTTCAAGCAACTGCTCATGGTCGCCGGGTTCGATCGCTACTTCCAGATCGCCCCGTGCTTCCGCGACGAGGACGCCCGGGCCGACCGTTCGCCCGGCGAGTTCTACCAACTCGACGTGGAGATGTCGTTCGTTACGCAGGACGATGTCTTCGTCGTGGTCGAGGATGTCATCTACGGCGTCTTCGCGGAGTTCTCGAAGCTGACCGTCGACAAGCCGCCATTCCGCCGGATACCCTATGCCGAGGCCATGGTGAAATACGGGACGGACAAGCCCGACCTGCGCATCCCGATCGAGATCCAGGACGTGTCAGACGTGTTCAAGGCCTCGAAATTCAATGCGTTCCGGACCGTGGTGGAAAAGGGCGGCGTGGTGCGCGCCATCCCGGTCAGGGGCATTGCCGCCAAACCGCGCAGTTTCTTCGACAAGCTCGTGGAATACGCGCAGTCCATCGGCTCCAAAGGCCTGGCCTACCTGGTCTGGGAAAGCGGCGCCATCAAGGGGCCGATCCTCAAATTCCTTTCGCCCGGCGAACTGACCCAACTCGCCCAGCGGGCGGGCATGGTCGACGGCGACGTGCTGTTCTTCGTGAGCGATACGGCGCCCGTCGCCAGCCGGATCTGCGGCGATCTGCGCGCCAAGCTCGGCCGTGACCTCGACCTCATCGAGAAGGACGTGTTCCGGTTCTGCTGGATCGTGGACTTCCCCATGTTCGAGTTGGACCCGGAGACGCAGAGCGTGACGTTTTCGCATAACCCCTTTTCCATGCCGCAGGGCGGCATGAAGGCGCTGTGCGAGAAGAACCCGCTCGAACTCGTGGCCTACCAGTACGACATCGTCTGTAACGGGGTCGAGCTCTCCAGCGGCGCCATCCGCAATCACAGCCCGGAGATCATGTACAAGGCTTTCGAAATCGCCGGTTACACGGCGGACGAGGTCGATCGCCGCTTCGGCGGCATGATCAGCGCCTTCAAGCTCGGCGCCCCGCCGCACGGCGGCATCGCGCCCGGCGTCGACCGCATGGTCATGCTGCTCGCCGGCGAGAGTAACATCCGCGAGGTCATTGCATTCCCCATGAACCAGAAGGCCCAGGACCTGATGATGGGCGCTCCTGGAAACGTCACCGAGAAGCAGTTGCGCGAACTGCATATCAAGGTCGTGGTCCCGGAGAAGAAAGATGCCCCATGATTCGCACGGGCATAGGCTTTGACATTCACCGGTTCGCGCCCGGCCGGCGGCTGGTTCTCGGCGGCGTCGAGTTCGCCTCCGATGTCGGGCTCGAAGGGCACTCCGATGCGGACGTATTGTGTCATGCGCTGGCGGATGCCCTCTTGGGGGCCGTGGCCGACGGCGATATCGGGCAGCATTTTCCCAATACCGATGCCCGTTGGAAGGACGCCGACAGCGTCGGGCTGCTCCGAGCCGTGATCGAGCGTGTCCGGGTCAAGGGATTCCGGGTCGTGAACGTTGACGCCACCATCACGGCCCAGAAACCGAAAATCGCGCCGCGTGTCGCCGAGATGAAGGCCCGTCTGGCCCCGGTGTTGGCGATCGATACAGATGCCGTGTCGGTCAAGGCGACGACCATGGAAGGGCTCGGAGCCATCGGCCGCTCCGAAGGGATCGCGGTGATGGCGGTGGCGACAGTGGAGCGCCTATGAAAGTCTTTAACACCCTCTCCCAGCGGCTCGAGGATTTCGTCCCGCTCGATGGCAAGCGGGTCCGCCTGTATACGTGCGGCCCGACCGTCTATAACTATGCGCACATCGGCAACTTCCGGGCCTACGTGTTTGAGGATGTGCTGCGCCGGACCTTGAAGTACTTCGGCTTCGAGGTGCTGCAGGTCATGAACCTGACCGATGTCGACGACAAAACGATCCGCGGCGCGCGGGCCGGGGGCAAGCCCCTGAACGTCTACACGCAGACGTACAAGGACGCGTTCTTTGCGGATCTCAAAACGCTCAACGTGGAGCCGGCCGAGCATTATCCCGCGGCGACGGATCACATTCCCGCGATGATCGCGATCATCGCGGCCCTGATGGCGAAGGGGCACGCGTACCGGTCGGACGATGGTTCGGTTTATTTCAGCGTGGCCAGCTTTCCCGCCTATGGACGCCTCGCGCATCTGGATATGGCCGGGCTGAAGCCGGGGGCGCGCGTCGCCCAAGACGAATACGAGAAGGAGAATGTGGCCGACTTCGCCCTGTGGAAGGCCTGGGACGAGGAGGACGGCGACGTGGCATGGGATTCGCCATGGGGTCGCGGCCGGCCCGGGTGGCACATCGAGTGTTCGGCCATGAGCACCCAATACCTGGGCGAGACCTTTGACCTCCATACCGGCGGGGTGGACAACATCTTCCCGCACCACGAGGACGAGATCGCCCAAAGCGAGGCCGCGAGCGGCAAGCCGTTCGTGCGCTACTGGATGCATTGCGCGCACCTGATGGTCGATGGCCGCAAGATGTCCAAATCGCTCGGGAACTTTTACACGCTACGCGACATCCTGGGTCGCGGCTACACGGGTCGGGAGACGCGTTACGTGTTGGCGGCCGGCCACTATCGCCAGTCGCTCAATTTCACGTTCGACTCCCTGAACGGGGCGCGCGCGGCCCTGCAACGGCTGGATGAGTTCCAAGCCCGCCTGGCGGATCGGGCGGGCTCGGTCGCGGCGGCCGCGGCCTTGCCGTCGTGGGCCGAGGAAACGAGGCCGCGGTTCGAGGGAGCGCTGGCTGACGATCTGAACGTTTCCGGGGCGCTGGGCGCCCTGTTCGACTTGGTGCATGCCGGCAACAAGGCCATGGATGCCGCCCAGGCGGCCCCGGCGGAGGCCGCCGCGGTGCGAGCCCTGCTGGCCCGGTTCGACGGCGTCTTGGGTTTTCTGGCAGCCCCTGAAGCCGAGGTGCCCGCCCAGGCCCTGGCACTGCTCGAACAGCGCCAGGCGGCGCGCAAGGCCAAGAATTGGGCCGAGTCGGACCGCATTCGCAACGAACTGGCGACTTTGGGCTGGATCATCCAGGACACGCCGCAGGGCGCGAAGTTGAAGAGGAAATGACCGGAAGATTCATCACCTTCGAGGGCCCCGAGGGCAGCGGCAAGTCGACCCAGGCCAAGCGCCTGGCCCAGCGACTTGAGCAAGCCGGGCACACCGTATTGGTGACGCGCGAGCCCGGGGGAACGCCGACCGGCGAGGCCATTCGCGGCCTGCTCCAGCACGATCATGCCGGCGAGGCGATCTGCCCGGTCACCGAACTCCTGCTGTTCGAAGCCAGCCGTGCGCAATTGGTCAGCCGCGTCATTCAGCCGGCGCTGGCAAAGGGCACCTGGGTAGTTTGCGATCGTTTCACCGATTCCACGGCGGCCTACCAGGGCTATGGGCGGGGCTTCGACCTGGCGTCCATCATCGAGTTGAATCGCGTGGCCGTGCAGGGCTGTGAGCCCGACTTGACGCTCCTGCTGGACGTGGAAACGCAGACGGGTCTCGGGCGCATGTCGCATCGGAACCGTCAGACTAACGTGGCTTCGGATCGTTTCGAACGCGAGGCCGTCGAGTTTCACGAGCGGATTCGGGCCGGGTATCTGCAACTTGCGCGCCGGTGGCCCGGGCGCATCAAGATCGTCAACGGCATGCGGGACGAGCAGAGCGTGGAAGCCGATGTGTGGAAGGTCGTCAGCGATGCGCTCACCCCCTGAATCCACAGTTGACCGAGCCCTGGCTTCCTTTCAGGCCGCCTTGGACGGCGACCGACTGGCGCACGCCTACCTGGTCGTGGGCAGCCTGCGCGATGAGGCACTGCCGTTCGCCCAGGGTGCCCTGGCGCGCCTGTTCTGCCGGGGTGTGGTACGCCCGTGCGGCGACTGCCCGGCATGCCGTCAGGTCGCTGAGCGGCGGCATACCGACATCGTGTGGATCGAGCCGGAAAAGAAATCCCGGGTGGTGGGTATCGATCGAATCCGGGATCTGCAGCATGTCGTGTATCAAACGTCCTTCGAGGGCGGCTGGAAAGCCGTCGTGCTTGTGGCGGCCGACCGTGTGGGCGAGGAGGCATCAAATGCCTTTCTCAAGACGCTCGAAGAGCCGCCCCCGCGCTGCCTGTTTCTCCTGTTGACCGATGCGCCCCAGGCTGTGATGGCCACCATCAAGTCGCGGTGCCAGCGAATCGTCCTCTCCAGCGAACCGGACGTGCTGCCCGACCCCTGGCGCGAGCGGCTGCTGGCAATCCTGGCCGATCCCGGCCCTCAGGGCCTGACCGGGGCCTTGCTGCGCAGC
This sequence comes from uncultured bacterium, assembly GCA_903895695.1. Classification (GTDB taxonomy): domain Bacteria; phylum Verrucomicrobiota; class Kiritimatiellia; order CAIKKV01; family CAITUY01; genus CAITUY01. The sequence goes on along the minus strand of CAITUY010000027.1, from coordinate 18,235 downwards.
ACTCGCCTCGACAAGTTGCTGTCGGAACTCCGCGAATCGGTGGCCGAGGCCGAGAAGGCGGCGGTTGCAGACGATGACGAGGTCAGCGACGAGACGCTGCTGGCCCGCATTGAGGCGCGCTACCGCGGGATGAGATCGATGGTCGTCCGGGGCATCTTGTTATGGTATCGTGACCTTTTGATGTGCGTAAGCGGGGGCGGGGCGGATTGTCTTCGGTACCCCGAGCGTGAGGCCGAACTGCGGCGGGCGGCCGAAGCGCTCAACCATGCCGATGCGTTTCGGAACCTGCAGATCGTCGAGGGCATGCAACGACAGTTCGATCGCAACATGCCGGCCGACACCGTCATTCAGGGCGCGTTCGGCCAGTTGAACGGCTGAGTGGCGGCGGGAAATGGCCCATAAGGATCAGCGACCGTGTACCGATTACTGTCCGTACAACTTGAGGATGGCGGCGCCGTAACGGCCAGCGGGCAGGCCGACATTGCCATCCATGAAGGCGACGTGTGCGTCGTCGAGTTGAACCGCGTGCCGGAGCTGGGCCGCGTCGCTCAGCTCGTGGAGAAGCCCGGCGAATGGGCTACGCATCCGGCCGGAGCCGTGCTCGTGCGCCGCGCCACCCTTCACGACCAGGCCAAGGCCAAGGAGAATGCCGTGCTTGGCCGCATGGCTCTCAAAGCCACGCTGAAGCGGATCGATGAACTCAGGCTGCCGATGCACCTGGTGTTCGTCCGCTACAGCTTCGACCGGGCGATCCTCCACATCGCGTACACGGCCGATGAGAACCTGGAGTGCGGCGAGTTGATCAAGAGCCTGGCGGGCGAACTGAGGACGCGAATCGAATTGCGGCAAACCGGCGTTCGGGATGCGGCCCGGGCCGTCGGCGGTTTGGGCACCTGCGGCCGGAAGTTGTGTTGCTGCACCTGGTTGCGGAACTTCGAAGCCGTGAGCGTCAAAATGGCCAAGGCACAGCGCATCGCGCTCAACCCCTCGACCATCGGCGGGATGTGCGGCCGGCTCAAGTGCTGCCTGCGGTATGAGTTTGACCAGTATCGCCGACTGGGCGAGAGTCTGCCCCGGGACGGCGCCCGCGTGCAGTGTCCGGATGGCCGCGGGGTCGTGATTGATAAGGACGTCATGGCCCAGCGCGTCAGGGTGCGGTTCGAAGACGGACGCATTCTGGCTTTGGAGGCGAATGACGTCAAACCGCTACCGGACGACGAACGACGTCCGCCGGCAGGAGGAGGCAAACCCCCACATGAAGATTCTCGTGCTCAACGGCCCCAATCTCAACCTGCTCGGCACCCGTGAGCCGGGTATCTACGGCGCGTTGACGCTCGCCCAGATTATGGCCCGTCTGGCTGACGAGGCCCGGGCGAAGTCGGTCGATATCGAGTGGCATCAGTCGAACCAGGAGGGTGAACTGGTCGACCGCATCGGCGCGAGCCGGGGCCGTTTTGACGGTATCATCCTCAACCCGGCGGCTTACACTCACACCAGCGTCGCCTTGCGGGATGCGCTTCAAGCCGTGGCTGTGCCGTGCGTGGAGGTGCACCTGTCGAACGTGCATGCCCGGGAGGGCTTCCGGCACACGAGCTTGACGGCGGCGGCCTGCATCGGCCAGATTGCGGGATTCGGTCCGATCGGCTATGTCCTGGCGTTGGAGGCCTTGATCGAGTACCTGGGCAGGAAACACACATGAAAAAGACGTCCGTTGAATTGGTTGTTGTGGGATCCATTGGCCTCGACACGGTCGCGACCCCGTGGGAGCGGCGCGAAGAGATTCTGGGCGGGTCGGTCAGTTTCGCCTGTGCCGGCGCCTCTTTCTTTACGCCCGTCGGCATGGTCGGCGTGGTCGGGGAGGATTTCCCGGAGCCGTACGTTCAGGCCTACCGTGACTTTGGAATCGATCTGCAGGGCTTGCAGCGGGTGCCGGGGCGGACCTTCCGATGGTCGGGCGTTTATGATGCCGACATGAACAGCCGGCGCACCTTGCTGACGGAACTGAACGTCTTTGCGGCATTCAAGCCGGAACTCCCGCCCGCGTATCGCAAGGCGCCCTACGTGTTCCTGGCGAACATTGCGCCCGACCTGCAGTTGCACGTGCTTTCGCAGGTGGAGTCGCCCAAGTTCGTGGCGGCGGACACGATGGACCTGTGGATTAACGTCGCGCGCGAACGACTGCTGGAAGTAATTGCATCTGTCGATCTGCTGACCCTGAACGACTCCGAGGCGCGCTTGCTGGCCGGGGAGCATAACCTGATCAAGGCGGCCCGCAAGATCCTGGGGTGGGGGCCGGACTACCTGATCATCAAGAAGGGCGAGCACGGCGCCATGCTGTTTTCCGCGTCGGGCACGGCGGTAGTGCCGGCGTACCCCTTGGAGAGCGTGCTCGATCCCACGGGGGCGGGCGACACCTTTGCCGGCGGGTTCATGGGCGCGCTCGTGGAACGCGGTACGCTGGATCAGGCTGCCATGCGCCGCGCCATGGCGTACGGCAGCGTCGTGGCGTCGTTCGGCGTGGAAGCCTTCAGCCTCGACCGTCTCCAGTCCCTGACACGGACCGAGATCGAACACCGTCTGGCGGCCTTCCGAGAGTTGACGCGGCTCGACGCGTAGGTGCGCCGCCCCTGCCATGTGATGCCGAGATAGGCCACTGTGCCCAGCGCTCGCGAGCTTTCGAACGTAACCTGCCGCCGGACGGTTAGCGAGAAACCTTCTTGTATCTCCTGAACTCGGCCGCCGAGCGGGTGTTCAGCACGTCCTTCTTTTCAAGCCACCCTCGCCGCGCAACGCCGACACCGTAGTCGATGAGGTCGAGTCCGGTCGCTTTGTGTGAGTCTGACGAAATGACGAGCGTTACGCCCATCTGACGGGCACGTTTGCAGTACACGTCGGGCAGATCGAGCCGGTCGGGCTGCGCGTTGATCTCCAGGCACACGCCAGCCTGAGCGCAGGCTTTGAAGACGCGATCGACGTCGAAACGGAGCGGCCCCCGCTGTCCCAGCAGTCGGCTGAAGGGGTGGCCGATGCAATCAAGCACGCCCGACTCAACCGCCCGTAGCAGCCGTTCGGTCATCTTGTCCTCGGGCATCTCAAACACGCTATGGACGCTGCCGACCACCCAGTCGAGGTCCGCCAGCAACGCCGTGTCGATATCCAGGCGGCCATCCCTCAGAATATCCACCTCAACGCCCGCCAGAAGCCAAAATCGTTTGAGTCCCTCCCCCGCCTTGCGGATCCGCCCGACGTGTTTGCGCAGGGCCTTCTCATCCAGCCCATGCGCCACGGTGACCGACTTCGAGTGATCCGTGATGGCCAGGTACTGGTACCCGCGCTCCCGGGCGGCGGCGACCATCTGTTCGATGGTGCTGGCGCCGTCGGTGGCGTTGGTATGGGTGTGGAGATCACCGCGCAGATCCTTGCGTTCGATGAGGGCAGGCAGTTGTCCCGCGGCGGCGGCATCAACTTCGCCGCGGTCCTCGCGCAATTCCGGCGGGATCCAGGGCAACGTGAGCGCTTTGTGGATGTCCTTCTCTGACCGGCTCGCCACACGTTTCTCCCCTTTGAAGAGACCGTACTCGCTCAGCTTAAATCCGGCGGCCTGAGCCCGCTTGCGCAGCCTGATGTTGTGGGCCTTCGAACCGGTGAAATACATAAGCGCAGCGCCATAGGCGTCGGGCTTGACGAATCGGAAATCCACCTGCAGGCCGCCGGCCAGTACAACACTTACTTTTTCATCGCCCCGTGCCAGGATCCGCTCAATCGGCGCGTAGTGGAGGATATCATTGGCGGCCTTGGCGCGGTCGGAGGCATCGACGAGGATGTCGAGGTCGCCGATAGTTTCGCAGCGGCGGCGACAACTGCCGGCCGCTTCCCACCGGCGAATCGTCGCGATGGCTTGCAGATGCCGCCCGAGCGCCGCCACAGCCACTGTGGCCTTTTCGATACTGATGCGACCCGATACGGCTTCAAGGGTCGCGAGGCCCTTGAGGATGCTCTGCTGGGCCTTTTCGCCCAGGATCGCACTGATCTTGCCGCGTTCGGCGGCCCCCTTGAGGTCCTTCAGGCTTTTGATTCCCAATTTGTCATGAAGTCGCTTGCAGGTTTGGGGCCCAATTCCTTTGACTTGGAGAAGCTCCGGCAAATGGCCGGGCAGTTGCCGCCGGAGTTCCTTGAGTTTGCCGCAGGTGCCGGTGCGCAGGATCTCATGGATCTTCCCGGCCAGCGAGGTGCCGATGCCCGGCAGGTCGGCGGGATCCTTGCCCCCGGCGACCAGATCAGCCAGCCGGTCCGGGAGCGCGTCGATTGTACGCGCGGCATTGCGGTAGGACCGGATGCGGAAGGCGTTATCTTGTTCCCCGAGGATTTCGAGGATGTCCGCTATCTCGGCGAAGACCGTGGCAATCTGGCTGTTCTCCATGCGACGCTCCTCCATTTCTTCCCGCTAGATCCATCCCTTCCGCAGCCCCTCCAGACAACCCTCAAAAGCGCCAATTGATGAGCGCCGTCACTGGAGCCGGCTCATCAGGCAACCCGGTGAGCCAGCGGTTCTCGCTAAAGATACTCGCCGCGTTGAATTGGACGCCGGAGCGTGTCGTTGGCGCATAGTTGATCAGCCCGATCTGTAGTCCCGTCAGGCGCCCCGCATAATTCATCACGCCGGATTGCACGCCCTTCATGGAACGTTCAGTATAATTCACGAGGCCCAGTTGCCATCCGGAAAAGTCGCCTTTGACGTAGTTGAAGGGCGCCAGCTCTAATCCCTTGTAGTCGCCCGCGTAGTTGAGAACGGCGCCGAAGCTCAGTCCGGCGCTCTGCCCCGATGACCCGTTCACAATCCCCAGGGCCAGCGCCGACTGCGGATTCTCGCTCCACAAGCCGACCGTCAACCCTTCAACCGTCACGGTCCGGTCGAACAGGGCGATATCGGGAGTAACGCTCAGTTGCAGCGGCGAGCTCTCCGCCAGGGCTCCAGCCGCAACCAGAACGAGCACCGTATATGCCAATAACGTCTTCAATCTGGTTTGTAATGACGCCGAAGATGCCCCATGGTGCTCGGCTAGGACATCGGGACCGCCCCTATATTGAACCTCGCGATATCGTAGATAGATAGACCCTCAACGGTTGGAATACAGAGACAAAGAACGGTAGCGGTTCAGGGGGTGGCTACCGGAAATTGGATGGAGCGGGAGACCGGGATCGAACCGGCGACGTTCAGCTTGGGAAGCTGACATTCTACCACTGAATTACTCCCGCCCGGTGGAAGCACGAAACGGCGGTAATCTATGCCGAAGCGGGAGGCTTGTCCACAGGAGAAATCGGCGTTTGGCAATTCGCTGCGCCGGTTCTTGCCCGGGGCGCGATGGGCGGTTATGATCGCGCCATGAACACACGCCAGCCGCTCAAGGTTGCCATTCTGGGATCGGGTAAGGGATCGAACGCCCAGGCCATTATGGACGCCATCCAGGCGGGTCACTTGAACGCCCGGGTCGTGTGCGTGCTGTCGGATGTTGCTGACGCGGGCATCCTCGAACGGGCACGCCGGAACGGAATCCCGGCGGAGTTCGTTGATGCCGCACCGTTCAAGACCAAGCTCGACGGCGAAGGGGAGCAGCGTTATCTCCGGGCACTCCGCCGCCACGGGGCCGAGGTGATCGCGCTGGCGGGGTTCATGCGCCTTATCAAATCCGGACTGCTGCAGGCCTTCGCCAACCGCATCCTGAACATCCATCCGGCCCTGCTGCCGGCATTCCCGGGCGTTGCGTCCTGGAAGCAGGCGGTCGACTACGGCGTCAAAGTGGCCGGCTGCACGGTCCACTTCGTCGACGCCGGCACCGACTCGGGGCCGATCATTCTCCAGAAGACAGTAACGGTGTTCGACACCGACACGCCGGCGACGCTGCACGCCCGCATCCAGGAACAGGAGCATCTGGCCTTTCCCGAGGCCCTGCAGCTCCTGGCCGAAAACCGTGTGCGCGTCGCTGGGCGGGTCGTGCGGATCGCCCCCCAAGAATAGTTATGGACGGGAAGGCTCGGTTTTCCTTACTATCCCGCCCGCCTTTGCCACGAGAGGAAGGGAATATAGGCATGTCATCCAAGGATACGACCAAAAATAGACTCGTGTTGGGGTTGCCCAAGGGCAGCCTCCAGGAAGCCACTTTCGCCATGCTGCAGAAGGCAGGGTACAAAGTATCCGTCGGCTCCCGCTCCTACCTGCCCAACGTGGACGATCCCGAAATCGACGCGCGCCTCATCCGGGCCCAGGAGATCAGCCGCTACGTCGAACTCGGCATGCTCGATGCGGGTATCACCGGGTACGACTGGATTCAGGAAAATGGCTCCGATGTCTATGAAGTAGCGGACCTGATCTACGCCAAGCAGGGCATGCGCCCCGTCCGGTGGGTGCTGGCCGTGCACAACGATTCATCGGTTCAGAGCGTCCGCGACTTGCAGGGCAAGCGCATCGCCACCGAGGCCGTGGGCCTGACCAAGCGCTACCTCGCCAAGCACGGCGTGCAGGCCGAGGTGGAGTTCTCCTGGGGCGCGACGGAGGTGAAGGTTCCCGAGTTGGTCGATGCGATCGTGGAACTGACCGAGACCGGTTCGTCGCTGCGTGCCAACAATCTCCGCATCGTCGACGTGGTGCTGCAATCCACGACCAAGTTTATCGCCAATCACAAGGCGTTGCAGGACCCGTTCAAGAAGCACAAGATCGAGCAGATCGCGATGCTGCTGCAGGGCGCCCTGGCCGCGGAGTCCCGTGTCCTGCTCAAGATGAACGCCCCGGAGGACAAGGTTGCGGCCGTTTCGAAGATCCTGCCGGCATTGAATGCGCCGACCGTCAACCACCTGAGCACCGTGGGGTGGGTGGCCATCGAGTCGGTCGTCGAGGAGCGCATCGTGCGCGAGCTCATTCCGCAGTTGAAACGGGCGGGCGCGGAGGGCATTATTGAGCTTCCGCTGAACAAGGTGATTCGGTAGCGATATTTTCAGGAGGGGCGATCCCGCAACAAGGGGGCGCCGCGGGAACCGAGCATTATCCCTGAGACGGGAGACGCGCCGGTGCGATGAGGTTGCGGGCGACGGCCCGCGTTTGGGAGTAGACCATGGGTTCGATCAAGAAGAAACGCCGAGCGAAGATGTCCAAACACAAGTACCGGAAACGGCAGAAGGCCAGCCGGCACAAGAACAAGTAGGACAAGGGTGAGCGCATGCGAGCCCGATTGTCATCGCTCGCGCTGGCGCTGACCCTCGTCCTGTCCGGTTGCGCCACGGCGCCGCATTCGGCCGTTCCGGCTGGCGCGGTCTCTGCGCTGGATCGTGCCGACCTCGGTTTTGCCGAGGCCTTGGCGCATTACAGTCAGGCGCTGATCGACGAAGCGACCCCGGGTGGCGTCGATCGCAGCTTGGCGCACTGGCGGGCCGCAGTCGAGGGGGACCCTACCAACATCGTGCTGCGGTTGAAGCTCGGCAGTGCCTTGCTGGGCCGCAAGGAAATCCCCGAGGCGCTCCGCATTCTCGAGGTTGCGCGCACGGTGAATCCCGATTCGGCCGATGTGCGCCTGCTGCTGGGCATGAGCTATCAAATGGCCGGGGCTGTGCGTCCGGCCGAGAAAGAGTATCGCGCGGTCATTCGCCTGGCTCCCGATCATCCTGACGGCTATATACGCTTGGCAGCGCTCTACTTGGGGGAACGGGAGAACAGCCGTGTGCTGGCGGTCATCGACGCCGGCATGCGGCATCCCGGCGCTGCCGATTCCGTCGTGCAGTTCTGCGAGAACATGGGGCGTCTCTATCTGGTCAACGGCCAGATCAAAGAGGCCATTGCCTGCTTTGAACGCATGCAGGCGCGCCTTCCCGACAACGTGCCCCTGCGCGAGGTCCTGGCTCGCTGTTACGCGCTGGCCGGGGATCGGGCCAAAGCCATCACCGGCCTCGAGGAAGTCTTCCGGCGCGACCCCCGCAACGCGGGCGTGGCCACCTACCTGGGCGAACTCTACGAGGATGCCAACGATCCGGTCCGGGCGGCCGCCTATTTCGAGCGCGCGACCGAACTGGGGCCAACCGATGCCACCCCGTTCCTTCGACTGGCTTTTCTGCAGCTCAAGACCGACCGCGCCAAGGCGCTGGCAACGCTTCAGCGCGCGTTGCTGGCGGTTCCGGACGACCCCGCCATCCACGCGTACCTTGGGCTGACGTTCATGCAGGCGCGGCACTTCGAGGATGCCATCGCGTCTTTTGCCAGGGCCGAGAGCCTGGCCAAGGCGGCTGGCGACCAGCAGATCCGGCCGCAATTCTATTTCTGGTACGGCTCGGCCTGTGACCAGGCCGGGCATTTCGAGCAAGCCGAGAAACTATTTGAAACCTGCATCCAGGCAAACCCGCAGGCGGACGAGGCGCTCAACTATCTCGCCTACATGTGGGCCCTGCGCGGCATCAAATTGGACCGGGCCCTGGAGTACGTGCAGCGGGCCCTGGCGATCGACCCGGATGACGGCGCCTATATCGACACGCTCGGGTGGGTGTACTTCAAGCGCGGCGACTACGAACTGGCGCTGACGGCGCTCAAGCGGGCGAACGACCTGATTGCCGACGATCCCACGATCACGGAGCACGTCGGCGACGCGCTCCAGGCGCTCGGCCAGAAACGGGAAGCCCTGCGCTACTGGACCAAGAGCCTGCGGTACGCGCCGGACAACGCCGAGCTGCGGGCCAAGCTGAAGGAGAACGGCGTTGTCCCGGATGATGTGCCGAGTCCGGGCAAATAGGGCGCGTCGCGCCGGCCGTTCTTCCCAAAGATGCCAGCCATCCACCAACTCGTGGCCGGGTTCAACCGCGGCGATGCGATCAGCAACGAAGCCACCGTGATGCGCGACGTGTTCCGGGGCTGGGGGTACGCCTCGGACATTTGGTGCGAAACGCGCCGCATCCTGCCCGAGTTGCGCGGCGAGGCGCGCGAACTGGAGGGGCTGGCGGCCGTGTGCCGGCCCGACGATGTCGTCCTGCTGCACCTTTCGATCGGCTCACCGGTCAACCTGGTGTTCCCTGCGCTGCCCGGCCGCAAGGCCTTGCTTTATCATAATATTACGCCGGCGGAGTATTTCTCGCTCGTGCAGCCGGCCACGGCGCAGTTGCTCGCCAAGGGCCGCGAGCAGGCTCGTGCCCTGGCCGGGATCGCCGCCATCCGCCTCGCCGACAGTCGTTACAACGCCGACGAACTGGAAGCCCTGGGGCACGGCCGGACCGAAGTGCTGCCGTTGATTCTCGATTACGATCGCCTGCGCCTGCCGCCGGACCGCCGCACGCTGGCCCAGTATGACGACGGTCGGACGAACGTCCTCTTCGTGGGGCGGTGCGCGCCGAACAAGAAGCTGGAAGACGTGCTTGCGGCCTTCGCGTGTTTCCAAAAGGCCGTGGACCCGCAGGCGCGGCTGATTCTGGCGGGATCGTTCGCGGGCACCGAGCGGTACCAGCGCCTTCTCGTGGGCATGGCGCGCGAACTGCGGCTGAACGAGGTTGTCTTCACCGGCGCGATCCCGCAGGCCGAACTGAACGCCTGTTACCGGGCGGCGCGCGTGTTTCTCTGCATGAGCGAGCACGAAGGATTCTGCATCCCGTTGGTCGAGGCGTTGGTTCATCGCGTTCCCATCCTGGCGTATGCGGCCGCGGCCGTGCCCGAGACGCTCGCCGGCGCCGGCGTGCTCTTCGCCGAGAAGTCGTTCCCGGCCGTGGCGGAAATGCTCGCGCGGCTGGCGCAGCCGGGCGCGTTGCGCGAAGCCGTCCTGGCCGGACAGGACACCCGCTTGAAGCAGTTCAGGGGCCGCGACCTCGCCGCCGAGCTGCGGCGGCATCTGGCGCCGGTGCTGGCGTAGCTGGGTCCGGCCTTTTCTCGTTTGAATTCCCCCGCGTGTTGCCCATAATAGCCTTGATCAGGCAGGAGACACCGGATATGGCCGAGAATCACAAAAACGGTGACGTTGAAGTTGTCGGCAAGGATGCCGATCCCGGCAAGACGATCATCCCGGCGCGGTACGCATTTCCGCCGACGCTGCCGGTGATTCCGCTCAACAATCGTCCGCTCTTTCCCAAGATGATGGTGCCCCTCGGCATTGAGGAGCCGTACTTGAAGGAGATGATCACCAAGATCGCCGAGAACAAGAATAAGTTTGTGGGGCTCGTGCTGGCCCGCGAATCGGCGGGCGGGGACGACACCGTCCGCCCACGCAAGGCGTCCGAGCTCTACACGGTGGGCGTCATCGCGGAAATCCTGCAAGTGAACCAGCCGTCGGTCGAGGGCCCGATGCAGGTTATGATAGGCGTCATGGAGCGCTTCCGGATCGCGGGCGTGGTTGCCGAGGAGCCGTACATCACCGTGCGCGCCGATTACGTGATCGAGACCGCGATGGCCGACAACGATGAGCTCAAGGCCTACGCGCTCTCGATCATCACGGCCATCAAGGAACTCCTGCAGTTGAACCCGCTCTTCAAGGAAGAACTCAATCTCTTCCTCAGCCGGTCGAACACCAAGGAGCCGGGGCGTCTGGCGGACTTTGCCGCGGCCATGACGACCGCGAGCGGCAAGGAACTCCAGGAGGTGCTGGAAGCCTTCAGCCTGCGGACCCGTATTGAGATCACCCTGTTGCTGCTGCGCAAGGAAGTAGACATCTCCAAGCTGCAGGCGCGCATCAGCAAACAGATCGAGGAGAAGGTTTCGAAGCAGCAACGCGACTTCTTCCTGCGCGAGCAACTCAAGGCGATCAAGAAGGAACTGGGCCTGGCCAAGGAAGGCAAGGAAGCCGAACTCGACGAGTTCAAAGAGCGGCTGTCGAAACTGACCCTTACGCCTGAAGCCGACGAGCGCATCACCGATGAGATGGGCAAACTCGGCATGATTGAGCCGAATTCGCCCGAGTTCATTGTCAGCCGCAACTACGTCGATTGGCTCACGTCGCTTCCTTGGGGGGTGTTCAGCAAGGACAGTTTCGATATCCGGAAGGCCGCCGGAATCCTGAACGCCGACCACTATGGGTTGGAGGACGTCAAGGATCGCATCCTGGAATTCCTGTCGGTCGGCATCCACAAGGGCAACATCTCCGGATCCATCATCTGCTTCGTCGGGCCGCCAGGGGTGGGCAAGACCTCGATCGGGCAGTCCATCGCCCGCAGCATTGGGCGCACGTTCTATCGCTTTTCGCTGGGCGGGATGCGCGACGAGGCCGAGATCAAAGGGCACCGGCGCACGTACATCGGCGCCATGCCGGGGAAATTCCTGCAGGCCATCAAGACCTGCAAGACGCAGAACCCCGTGATCATGCTGGACGAGATCGACAAGATCGGGGCCAGCTACCATGGCGATCCCGCCTCGGCCCTGCTGGAAGTGCTGGACCCGGAACAGAACAAGGACTTTCTCGACCACTACCTGGACGTCCGCTTCGACCTGTCCAACGTGTTGTTCATTTGCACGGCGAACCAGGTCGACACGATTCCGCTGCCGCTGCTGGACCGTATGGAGGTCATCAAGCTCGCCGGTTACATTCAGGAGGAGAAGATCCAGATCGCGCGGCGCTACTTAATCCCCAAGCAGGCCAAGGCCCACGGGTTGAAGGACTCGCAGGTCGCGATTACAGATGCGGCGCTGCGCGAGATGATCGACGGATGGGCCCGCGAGCCCGGCGTGCGCGGCCTGGAGAACCAGATCAAGCGCGTCTGCCGCAAGGGAGTTAAACAGATCGTGGAAGGCAAGGCCAAGCGGGTGGTGGTAGTGGCCAAAGATCTTCACGAACTGCTGGGCAGGCGGCTCTATTCGGAGTCGGACCCCTACAAGAAGCCGCGCGCCGGCGTGGTCATGGGCCTCGCCTGGACGAGCATGGGTGGATCGACGCTTTACGTGGAAGCCACGCGGGTGGAAGCGAAGAACGCGGGTTTCAAGCAGACCGGCCAGCTCGGGAGCGTGATGATCGAATCATCCGAGATCGCCTTCACCTTTGTGCGTTCGTTCCTCAATCAGGATGCCAAGGTCCGTGAGATATTCGAGAAGAGCTATATCCACCTGCATGTGCCGGCCGGGGCGACGCCCAAGGACGGGCCGTCGGCCGGTATCACCATGGCGTCGGCCCTGTATTCGCTCGTCACAGGCCGCACGGTGCGCCCGCACCTGGCCATGACCGGCGAACTGACGCTGACCGGTTTTGTGCTTCCGATCGGCGGCTTGAAGGAAAAGACGATCGCCGCGAAGCGCGCCGGCGTGACCGATCTCATCTTCCCAAAGGAGAATGCCAAGGATTTCGCCGAACTCCCGGCGCACATTCGCAAGGGCCTCAAGCCGAACTTCGTCGGGACGTTCAAGGAAGTCGTCGACGTGGCGTTCGGGAAGACGTGAGGATCGCCGGTCTCGGTTCTTCGTTCCCGGTTGAGTTGCGCCGGGAGGGGTACGTGTCTATTCCGGCAGTCCTATCGGATCCAGACTCCACCGCCGGTTCCCGACGAGATGTTGATGGATTGCCGGAATGAGGTCGGCCCGCCCGAGGCCGGCACGGACAGCAACTGAGTCTTCGTATCCTGTGGGAGCGAGGACGCCGTGATCCACGCGCGAGCGGCCGTCGGGTTCGAACGCATCCATGACCGCGCAGTGTCTTCCGTCAAGTTCTGGCGCTCCTGGGGATCCTGCAGGGTTTCGGCCCAGCGCACGGCCAGGGCGGGGTCGGTGCGCTGCACGGTGCTGACGAAGCCGCGGACGGCGGCTTCGCGCGGCTTGTCCGCCCCCAACGTTTGAAGCCACGCGATCGCGGCGGCTGGGTCGCTGCCTGCCCAGGCACTCGCCACATCGCGCAGCGCATTGCCGCGCGTTTCCTCGTCCGGGAACGCCTGCACCCAGGCGGCAGCGGCAGCGGGATCGACGCGCGCCCACTGACCGGCTACTGAGAGCGCCGCCTTGTTTTGCAGGTCGCCGGCTTTCAGCCGCGATACGTAGTCCGCCGCCTGGGCCGGATCGTACTGAGCCCAGGCTCCGACCGCCGACGGCAGCAGCGCCGCTACGTCGTCGGCTGGTCGGTTTGCCACCCACGAAATTGCCGCCACGGGGTCGTTGTTGGCCCACTGGTTCACCATGGACTGGAGGGCGTTCGCCCGGTCGTCGCCGGTCTGCTGGGCAAAGAACTCGGCCGCACCGGCAGGGTCCGTCCGCGCCCACGTGTAGCTCAGGTTCCGCAGCCCGTTGCGCCGGGCAGGGCCGTCGGGAAGGTCCGTCAGCCACTGCACCGCACCGTTGAGGTCGGTGTTGGCCCATTGCGAGGCCAGGGAGGCGATGCCGTCGTTTCGGATGGACCCGTCGGGCAGGGCGGTCATGAACTCCGCTACCAGGCGCGGATTGCTCATGGCAAGCGGCGAGTAGCCGAGTTGCTGGACGGCGCTTCTTTGAGCCGTTCCACCGGACATCTTTAACACCCAGTCCAGGGCTTTGGAGGGATCGATCTGGGCCCACGCAGAGACGATCGTGCCGACCACGTTCTGCCGCAGGTCCCCGGCGGGAAGCGAATCGGCAAGAGCGGCGGCGCCGACGGGATCGACCCTGGCCATGGAGGAGACCACGGTCTGCAGGGCGGTCTGCCGGTCGCGGCCGGCCGGTAGCGACTGAGCCCACGCCAGGGCGGCCTGAGGATCACTTGACGCCCACGTGTTGGCGATGGAATTCAGCGTGTTATTGCGAGCACTGCCGACCGGCAAGGAGAACGCGAAGTCCGCGGCGCCCTTGGGGTCAGCGTTCCCCCAGGCATAAGCCGCGGCAGCGACGGCCTGCTGTTTGAGGGGACCGTCAGGCAACTGTTTCAACCAGGCCGCGGCGGCGGCGATGTCGTTTCCGCACCAAGTGCCCAGCAGCGTGGAGAGCGCGTTCTGTTGGGCCTGGCCGGGCGGCATGGCAGCGACCAGAGCGGCCGCCCGGGCGGGATCCGTCTGGGCGAGCGCGTCGATCAGCCCCTTGGTCGCGCTGGCTTGCAGCACCGTATTCGTCAGGGAGTTGACCCATTGCTCGGCCGCCGACAGGTCCCGCTGCGCCCACTGGTTGACTACCATCTGCACAATCCCATCGCGTTGGTAATCCGCCCGCAGTTCCAATACTCGGGCCGCTGCAGCGGCCGGGTCCTTGGCGACCCAGCCGCTGAACAGCGCGTAGCCGAAGTCGGTCTCGAGTTGGGGGGCGAAGGCGTGGATGAGGCGAAGCGCGGTCTCGGGGTTGGTTTGGGCCAGTGCGGACACGCAGCAGCGGAGAACCTGCAAGCGCAACGCCGGCCGGTCCATGCCCCTCAGCCATTGTTCAGCGGCCGAAGAGTTTGCCGCCGCCCACACCTGGAGGGCCGTGCCGATACACGCCGCCTGGTCCTGAAACGAGGCCAGGGACGTCGCATACCGTAACGCTGCGACCGGGTCCGCGGCTGCCAGACGCTTGATCAGGCCTTGGATGAAACAGAGGCGGAGTTGCCGATTGGGAATGCGCTCGGACAGGGCCAGGGCCGCGAGGCAATCCGATGGGTCCACGCGGGCCGCCAGTCGCTCGAGCGCCTGGCGTCGTTCGTATTCTTTGGCCACCCGTAGCGCAGACTGAATGGCCGACGGCAGATCGGCGAGCGTGATGCGTTTTACAGCGGTGGTAGTGTCTTCGGTATCCACCACATCGAAGGAGTGCGACGTATCGTGGGATGGGTTTGCAGGCAGGCGGCGGGCCGCCGGGTCTTCGGAATTGGCAGGACGTGGGCGGGTGGCGGCTGTGGTCGTGGCCGCGCCCGGTCGCACGTCAGCCTGCCTGTCCGGTCGCACCAGCCAGGAACCTGCCACACCGAGCAGTATGCCGAAACCTAGAACGCCACCGTAGCGGATTGCCGGATGCATGAGTGATCTCCTAAGTACAGAGATTACCGGATGTTGGGCAGGGGAGCAATGATGCCCGGCCCTCAGCCGCGTGCGGCCAACCGGGCCAGGTCGTCGGCAAAGCGCAGGATGAGATCGCCTTGGGCGATCGTGGCGCGCCACCGTTCCGGGATGGCAGTGAGGCCGTAGTGGGCGCCGGCGAGCTGGCCGTAAACGGCCCCCGTGGTGTCGGCATCATCGCCAAGGTTGACGGCCAGGAGCGCCCCTTCGCGGAAATCAACGCCCCGGTGGAAGGCCCAGAGGGCGGCCTCAAGCGACTGCACGACGTAGCCCGCGCCCCGGATATCCGGCGGGTCCTTGTGCTTGAACGAGCCCCGGGCCACGGCGTCGATCGCCGGGGCGAGGGGATGCGCCTGCCAGTAGCCCGAAACCGGGCAGTACCGATCGGCCAGCAGGTCGGCCTTGGCAACGCCGCGGACGGCGCCGGCCAGGAGTCCGCCGAAGTACCGGCAGGCATCTACGCAGACTTGGGCCGCATGCGTCGTTCGGGAACTGTCGCCGGACCGCTCGATGGCCTCCGCCGGCGAGGCGGCAAAGAACAGCGGCACGGGCGTCAGGCGCATCAGCGACCCGTTGCCGGCCGCGCGTCCGTCGAGCGAACCGCAATAGGCCTCTCCCGTGCGCTCGAACTCCTTCAGCCCCGCCAGCGTCGTGCCCCCGATGTCGAAACAGACGCCGGTGCTGCTGAGGTGCCCATCGCGGTACCAGCGCACGTACCGCTGCAGTTGGTCCACCGGGTCGAAGCCGCGTTTCTCGACCAGGCTCTCCGCCAGGCAGAGCGCCATGGAGGTATCGTCGGTCCATTGCCCGGCCTTGAGATGGAAGGGGCCGCCGCCCATGATGTGGGTCACCGGCTTGAAGGTTCCGGGCGGAGAGAATTCGACGGTCGTGCCCAGTGCGTCGCCGATGGCCAGGCCCATCAAAGCCCCGCGATACCGGTTGCTGTCCATGTAGCCCCCTGCGATTGCGATCTGCACTCCGCTCCAATCGCACGGTAGCACCCTGACGGCGCGTGTCAACAGCGGCGGCAACCATCCCGCGCTTTTCCCGCTCGTTTGGGCACGGCTCGCGTGCTACAAGGATCGCTTTGGGAGCATGGGCGCCGCCATGAGTAACCTGTCTGACTCGCTGAACAAGCTCTACGCCTTGCGCACTTTCGGTATCAAGCCCGGCTTGGAACCGGTGCGCGAACTGCTCGACGGGATCGGTAATCCACAGTTGGCTTTCGTTGCCGTGCACGTGGCTGGGACCAATGGCAAGGGATCCGTCTGCGCCCTGCTCGATTCCATCCTGCGCTCGGCCGGTTTTCGCGTGGGCCTCTACACATCGCCCCATCTGATCCGCTTCAATGAACGCATCCGCGTGAACGGCCGGGCCGTGGCCGATGACGACCTCGCGGCTCTTTTCGAGGCGCTCGATCCAGCCGCCTCGCGTATGGCGGCGCGGGGGCGCCAGGCGACATTCTTCGAGTTCACGACGGCGCTGGCATTCGAATATTTCCGGCGGCAGCGCGTGCAGTTTGCTATCGTCGAAACCGGCTTGGGGGGGCGGCTGGATGCGACCAATATTGTGCTGCCGCTGGTGTCGGTCATCACGCGGATCGGCCTGGAGCACACGGCCATTCTCGGCGACACGATCGAGGCGATCGCCGGGGAGAAGGCGGGCATTATCAAGGAAGGCCGGCCCGTGGTGTGCGGGGCCACTCCGGACGAGGCGCTGGCCGTTGTCCGGCGCACCGCGGCCGAACGGCACTCCAATTTTGTGAACGCCGCGGAAGCCGTGACGGTGCGGCGCGTGTCACAGTCGCTGGCCGGGCAGAAGATCTCTGTCAGCACCGAGGGCACGGCCTACGGGCCGGCGATGGTTCGCCTGCTGGGCCGGCACCAGTTGGAGAACGTGGCGACTGCGATGGCGGCTGCGGAAGCGATCGCGGAGGTGGGCCGGCTGACCCTGACACCGGAGGCCGTGGTAAGCGGCCTGGAAGCCACGCGCTGGCCGGCACGGCTGGACGTGCTGGACGAGGATCCGCCCGTGCTGCTGGATGGCGCGCACAATCCGGACGCCGCGCGTGTGCTCGCGGCGGCCGTGAAGGAGTTGTTCAAGAAGAAGCCGCTGGCGCTTGTGTGGGGCATGTGCACGGACAAGGATGCGATCGGTTTCTCGGGCGCGCTCGGCGGGCTGGTGCGGGTGTGCTGGCCGGTGGTCCTGACGACAGACAGGACGCGATCCCAGGCCGAGCTGGCGCGGATCGCGGAGTCGCGCAACTGGGAAGTCCGGCTGGCGGGCTTGGCGGACGCGCTCGCGGAAGCGAAAGCGTGGGCGCGGGATCAGAGCGGCGCGGTGTGCATTGCGGGGTCGCTCTATCTGGCGGGCGAGGTATTGGCGCTGGGTGAGGGGACTCGGGCGGCGCCGATCTGAGGAGAGAAGTGAACAGTGAACTGTTCACTAAGGAAACTGAGCCGATGAAGAACGAGGAACTGATCGAGACACTGGTCCGCGGCGTTTGCGTCAAACGCGGGCAGTTGCTGGTGTGCCAGAGCAAGGGCGCCGCCAACACCTATCTTCCCGGCGGGCACGTCGAGTTCGGGGAGCGGGCCGCGGACGCCTTGGAGCGCGAGATCCGGGAGGAGCTCGGGGTTGCTTCGAAAGCCGGCGCTTTTCTGGGCGCCGTCGAACACACGTTCCTGCAGAAGGGCGCGCGCCATTGCGAGATCAACCTGGTTTTTGCCCTGGAGATCGCCGACCTTGATGCCAGCGCGAAGCCGCCGGCCTGCGAGGATTGGATCACGTTCCGCTGGGTTCCGGTGGCAAGGCTGGGGCGCTACCATCTCGAACCATGGCCGTTAAGGAAGTTGATCCCGGGCTGGTTACGCCCCACAGGGGCGACGCCTCGCTGGGCGGGGACGGTGTAGTGAGACGGAGTGCAGGAGGTGACTCGCTGCCTCTCGCAATGCGGAGAAATGCTTTTCCCTCCAGTTCGAGTTTTCGTCCAGCGGGGTGGTCCCACGACGAAGGACTTGACGCATATGAGAGTTTTTTCGGGTTTGCTATGCGTAAACATTCAGACTTAAGTTACTGAATAGCAACGCAGCAGTTGATGGTATTGCCCAAACCAACTAAGGAACGCGCTGCCATGCGTGACGGCTATCAATATGTTGGCAGAGCAAAGTGAAATCACTGGCATCCCATAGACTTCGCCACGGACATGCGGAAGAGCGCTGACCGGGAGGCCGTTCGCCTGTAGCCTACAGGCACATGAAAAACACAGAACCTCGGCGCCGCCAAGCGCCTCGCGCCCGTAAAGGCGGACCGT